>USHR01000086.1 GCA_900554495.1 uncultured Collinsella sp. | reverse complement strand
GCAACCAGGTTCATAAGCGCGCCGACCCAGTCACCCGTGGTGAGCGCATGGATAACGATCGCCATGGCGGCAACGGCAGTGCCGGCACCAGGGCCGTACGCAAACCCGCACACCATCGCCGGCACCAGCGACGGGTCATACGTCAAAAACGGCGCCGAGGGAAGGATGGGTAGCTGCACATACATAAACAACGCGCTCAAGGCACACATCAACGCCATGGTAACGAGCTGTTTGGTGCTCCACCTATTCGTGTTCTCAAAATGGATATGCTGCGACTGTTCAGACATAAGATCACCTGCCTCTTTCATCCGGACTCTAACCGTTGGTACTGGGATCTCACCAGTTCAGCCGACATGCGAACCAACACACGCACGGGTCGCGGACTCATCGGCTCGGTCGCAGACACCTCGCCTGCGCCACGGTGCCCCTTTGACACCGCCCGATTTACCGCCAGTGGGGAATTTCACCCCGCCCTGAAACAGCAATTGCAAGTGTAGCACGGGCAGGTTTTCACGCAAGTATGCCAAGGGTAATTTATGGTGAGGTAATAGAATGGGGTACGACAGGAACACCAATCCGCTAGCTAGGCAACATCACAAAATACCAATCTATAATGAGTGAATCTATAGTTAGAGAGGGTACAACCGTGAGTTCAGATGATTCCTTGGCAAAGTCAGAGTCGCAAGCGATTGCGGATTCAGTCGACCGCTCACCACTTGCCCTGCTGAGCGCCGCAATAAAGAAAAGCTGCAACGAAGCAGATGACATCATTACGGACGTCATTAAAGCCATGGAACGACAGACGCCGGATATTGCCCAGCTAACCAAAGCGACTGAAAAAGGTTTTCGCCTGGTCGTCGACGCCTCGGACGATACACTTCAAGCGATTGACCGTGGCGACATTAAGCTGACCACAGACAAGCTGGGCAATACCTTTGCCCAGTTGAAACAAGCAGATGGAAAATTCGGCAAAAAGCTCCCTATTAAGAAAGAAGAGTTCTCCCAAGGAATCGATCCCGTGCAGGCAGCAAACACAATACAGATGAAAGCCTTGCAGCAGCAGCTCGATGGAATTGCGGAACAAATCACGGTGATCGACGGAAGGGCCAAGGAAGTCCTTCGGAGCCAACAAAACGATCGAATCGGTCTATTTCGCAGCGGCATGGCCCTCTACCTCGAGGCAAGAGATGTTTCCGATACGGGAATGCGAAAGCTGCTGGTAGCCCAAGCTCTCCGAGCGCTTTCAGACGCCTCGGCCCAACTCAACCTTGAGCTTCAAGAAAATATCGAATACCTCTCCAATGGAGAATACCAGAAAGCGAAAGGCAAACGCGCGGAACTAATCGACGAGAAAATGGCTGCAGTTAACCGATGCTTCCCTGCGTTACATCAAGCCTCAATCGCTCGTGCGGCTATTTATTGTGAGCAAGGCGAAGTTAAGGCTATGGCAGCCGCCCTCGAAGCCTACTCATGCCTTATCGAGCAGACGGTCGGATCGCGCGCCGGTCTACTTGCTGAATTTGACGCCTCGGATGACGGCACCGACCATGGCGTTTGGCGTTCGAGAGCCGCTTTGCAGCTCGATGTGTCAGAACTCAGTAAAGCGCTCGCCGCCCCCGAAAAAACCTTCTATCTCGAGGCAATTAATGACGAAAAGGAGGCCGTAGATGAGCTCGGTTAAAGGATGCCCTAACGGCGAATGTGCCGCTCACAAGGAGAAGACTCTGTTCAAGGCTGCAATGGACTATTGCCCCCAATGCGGGACAGAACTTGCAGCAGTATGCAGGTCGAAAGGCTGCTATACATTTCTTGACGACCCCTCGAAGAAGCTCTGCGCACGCTGCGAAGCAAAACATGCCGACAGAGTCGACAGAATAAAGAAAACGGGGGCCGCGGCAGGCAGCGCGGTTCTCGCATTAGGTGCTGTGGTCTTTGGTGCAGTCTCGAAGATTCCCAAAAAATAATCGTTCGGCACTAGAGACGAAGGAAATACCCCTTCATCTACATTCTCTCTTTTTCTTGAATCCTAAAACCATCTTGTAAAAACCTTGGCACAAAAAGGACCCCTTGTCCGCGGCTCCAAAGGAGCAGGACAAGGGGTCCCAATCTAACCGAGGGCGTTCCGGAGAGAAACCCCGTCACGCCCCCGGATTCCCGGTGGGAGTTCTAGACCTTGTCGGCCTTAGTACATACCGCCGCCCTGCTGACCAGCGGTGGCAGCAGCGATAGCGTCCTCAAGCTGAGTGTTCTTGGGCACATCGGAGACGGTGGCCTCGGTGATGAGGATCAGGCTGGCGACAGAAGCAGCGTTCTGCAGGGTGACGCGGCTGACCTTGACGGGGTCGAGGACGCCCATCTCGATCATGTCGCCCCACTCGCCGTTGGCAGAGTTGAGACCCTGGCCAGCAGGCAGCTCGGCAACCTTGTCGACCACGACAGCGCCCTCAAAGCCAGCGTTCTTGGCGATGGTAGCGACCGGAGCGGTCAGAGCCTTCTTGACGATATCGACGCCAATCTTCTCCTCGGGGTCGTCGATCTCAACAGCGTCGAGCGCAGGAGCAGCGTCCATGAAGGCGACGCCGCCGCCAGCGACAATGCCCTCCTCGACAGCAGCGCGGGTAGCCTGCAGGGCGTCCTCGACGCGATGCTTGATCTCCTTGAGCTCAGACTCGGTAGCAGCGCCGACCTTGATGACGGCAACGCCACCGGAGAGCTTGGCCAGGCGCTCCTGGAGCTTCTCGCGGTCGAAGTCAGAGGTGGTGTTCTCCATCTCGCCCTTGATCTGAGCGATACGGGCGTCGATGGCCTCCTTGGAGCCAGCACCGCCGACGACGACGGTGTTGTCCTTGGAGATGGTGACGGACTTAGCGGTACCGAGCATATCGGCGGTAATGTCAGCGACCTTCACGCCCAGCTCGTCCAGAGCGGCCTGGCCACCGGTGAGGACGGCGATGTCCTCGAGGATGCGCTTGCGGCGATCGCCGTAGCCCGGAGCCTTGACGGCGCAGACGTTGAGGGCGCCACGGATCTTGTTGAGGACCAGGGTCGGCAGAGCCTCGCCGTCGATGTCCTCAGCGATGATGAGCAGGCCACGGCCGGCGCGCTGGACAGCCTCGAGAACAGGCATGATGTCCTGGACGCTGGAGATCTTCTGGTCGGTGATGAGGATGTACGGATCCTTCATCACGGCCTCCATGCGGTCGTTGTCCGTGACGAAGTAAGCGGAGACATAGCCCTTGTCGAACTGCATGCCCTCGACAGTGTCGATGGTAATGTCGAACGTCTGGGAATCCTCGACGGTGATGACGCCGTCCTTACCCACGACCTCCATGGCCTCGGCGATCTTCTCGCCAACCTCGGGGTCACCAGCGGAGATGGTGCCGACGGAAGCGATCTGCTCCTTGGTCTCGACCGGCTTGGCCTGCTTCTTCATCTCGGCGACGGCGGCGTTGACGGCCTTGTCGATGCCGCGACGGATGGCCAGCGGGTTGGCGCCAGCGGCGACGTTGCGCAGACCGTCGTTGACGATAGCCTGAGCGAGCAGGGTTGCGGTGGTGGTGCCGTCACCCACGGTGTCGTTGGTCTTGGTGGCGACCTCCTTCACCAGCTGAGCGCCCATGTTCTCGATGTTGTCCTCGAGCTCGATCTCCTTAGCGACGGAAACGCCGTCGTTGGTGATGGTCGGGGCACCGAACGTGCGCTGCAGAGCGACGTAACGGCCCTTGGGGCCCATGGTGACGGTAACGGCATCGGCCAGAGTGTTGACGCCCTTTGCGAGCTTGGCGCGGGCATCGGTGTTGAACGTAATGTTCTTTGCCATGGTAGGTAATCCTCCAAAAGAAATGTGACTCGCGTCGCCGCTTCCGAGTCCTATGCGGCAGGCGCGTTCAAAGACGAATCAGAGATTCTGACGAGGCTAGGCCTCGACGACGGCGTAGATGTCGTCGGCGCGCATCAGCAGATACTTCTCGCCGTCGACCTTGACCTCGTTGCCACCGAACTTACCGTAGATGACAACGTCGCCGACCTGAACGTCCATGGGGATGCGCTCGCCCTTGTCGTTGACCTTACCGGCGCCAACGGCAACGATGGTGCCGCGCTGCGGCTTCTCCTGAGCGTTGCTAGCGATGTACAGACCAGAAGCGGTCTTCTGCTCGGCCTCGTCGGGCTTGACCAGGACGCGATCTGCAAGCGGCTTCAAAGACGACATGCTTGTTTCCTCCTTTTTGGGCCGCGCGGTTGAGCCGTGCGGGTTTCCCTACTTCGTTTGCGTACGCGTTGAATGGTACCCACGAATGGCGGGTTATACAACACGGAGTCAAAAAATCTTATTTTTTGGCACTTAGATTTTCTGAATGCCGGGGGATAACTTGTGCGCGGCTCCCGTGTGGCGCCGGAGGGGCGGGGCATAAGGTTTCCTGCTCGGGCAGTCCTGCTCGCACGAAGGCCACATTAAGTGGCCTTCGGCTCGTGCGGAACTCGCGATAAACCTTATGCCCCGCCCCTCCGGAGCCACACGGGAGCTGAGTCAACGTTATCGGGCCCGGTATTCAGAAAAGTCAGTGCAGCAAAATGGCGATGCGGATAGCGACATGGGCATGGTTTTCGCCGCGCGCACGGGTCCCCCGGGGAGCACCGTGCATTTTTGGGAGTATTCAGCAGGCCAGAACGGCTGCATACGCACCGGACATACCTTATTGGTCCCAAAGACGCCTTCGACAGGCGACTTGGGTCGGCAGGCAGGCCCCGTCAGGACAAAAAGGCATGCCTCGCGTCGCACCGGAGCCCGAAATGACGTCAATCTCCACAACGTTACCCGACTGCAGCGGCGCCGGCGGGGCTTGCGTTGCTGAATACTCCGTTTTTTGCACGGCCCAGGCGGGGGTACATCAGGACCAGAAAGAACATCCCAGCCTATTTATGCAATCTGTAATGGAAAGTATGCAAAACACCAAGAGACCACATTGCCGATGTCCAAATTGAGCGCGTGGGGGCAGCGGCGCCCCACCCCACGCTCAAATCAAGCAGAGCAGGGACGCTCATAGCGAGTCCCCACCGATATACAAACGCGGCTCGAGCGCCATCCCAAAATAGGCTGCCCGAGCCGCGCTTAACGGTACGGCATGATTATTAGCGCTCGTAAATCATGTTGCCTGCTAGGTAGGTGGCCTGAACCTTGGTGGCTTGCAGCTCTTGGGGGTCAACGGTGAGCGGGTTTTGGTCCAGGACTACCAGGTCGGCGTATTTGCCGGGCTCTAGACTGCCGAGGTTTTGCTCGTCGCCCGCTGCGTACGCGCTACCAAGCGTGTAGTTGCGCAGGGCCGTTGCCGCATCGATGCGCTCGCTGGGGAGCCAGCCGCCCTCGGGCCAGTGGCTGCGAGGGTCTTGGCGCGTAATAGCCGTGTAGAGCACGTTCATGCTGGTAACGGCCGTGATGGGGCTGTCGGTACCAAAAGCTTGGCGGATGCCGCGCTGCTTATAGGTCGCAAACGGCCACATGATGCGGCTGCGTTCCAGGCCCAGGTCGCGCTCCGGGCCACCCGGGTCGAGCGTGATGTGGCAAGGCTGGCTCGAGGCAATGACGTTGAGCTTGCGCAGACGATCGATGTCCTGAGGCAGCAGATTCTCCAAATGCTCAAGCGTATTATGACCGTGCTGGGGCAGGCCGTAGAGCTCTGCCGCCTCCTCAAAGATATCGAGTGCGGCATGGATGGCACCGTCGCCGATAACGTGGATGCGCACGGTGTGGCCGCGCTCGGCTGCCGCCAGAACCAACTTGCGCATGCGCTCGACAGGAACCGTCAGGCGCCCCTGGTCACCCGGGAAGCGCGGGTTAGTATAGGGCTCAGTGAGGTATGCGGTATGCTCGCTCGACACGCCGTCGAAGAACTGTTTAAATCCTGGCGCCGAGAGCAGCGCGTTGTTCGCGTAGCGGGTCTGGAGTTCTTCCAAGCGCGATTGGTCATCCAGCAGCGTGGGAAACAGATGGGCGCGGATGCCCAGCTTGCCGGCGGCCTGCAGCCTGTCGTAAACATCGTCGCGAATAAAGTCGCAGCCCGGCATGGGCATGAGCGACATATCGCAGATTGAGGTGATGCCCTGCTCGGCCATACGCCTCATTTGATCGGAGTAAGCGCTTGCAATGCGATCCTCCCCCAGCCACTCAAGGCAGCGCGGTAGCAGCTGCATGGCGGCCGCCTCGTGAGCAATGCCCGTGAGCTCGCCGTTTGCGTCCTTGTCGTAGCTGCCGCCCGCCGGCGGCTCGCTGTCGCGCGTGACGCCGAGCGCCTCGAGTGCACGGCTGTTGAGCCAAAGCGTGTGCCCGTCGCCCGAATACATAACGCAGGGACGATCGGGGAATGCCGCATCGAGCGACGCCTTGGTTGGATGCTCGGGCGGATCCCAGCGGTAATCACGCCAGCCCTGCGTTACGACCCAAGCGTCGCCGGGCAGATCCTGGGAAAACTCGAGCGCGTGCTGCACCAGCGCTGCCTCGGACGTGCCCATATCCATGAGCATGTACGGCGAGGAACCGACCGAGGTATGGAAGAAGTGCAGATGAGCGTCATGGAAACCGGGGCAGACAAACTGCTCGCCGCAGTCGATAACCGACGTGGCGGCAGGAGCGGCGGCGATCACGTCATCGGGCGCTCCGACTGCGACGATACGGTCGCCTGCGATGGCAATCGCCAGCTCGCGGGCGGTATCGATGCCGTCTTGCGCGGTAAAGACGTTCTTGGAGCGGATAATCCGATCGATATGTTGCATGGGCATCCCCATCTCTGGCAGGAAATTCAACACCCCCGAGTGTACTCCCCCGCCCTTGTAACAAAACCCCAAGCGGCAAACGGCAACTTTACCAGCCCTAGCGGCAGGTGGCATACTGGAGAGAGCCTGTACGATTTTGCGATCAACCCAGCAAGGAGCAAATCGACCATGACGAAGACCAAGGCACAGCAGATTATGGCGGCGACCGAGGCTCGCGCGGCTGACGACGTCACCGCAGCCATCAAAGATATCGCTACCGAATTTGAACCATATATCATCAAGCAGCGCCGGCACTTCCACAAGCACCCGGAGCTGAGCCTTGCCGAGGAGCGCACGACCTCCGACATCGCCAACCAGCTCGACGCCATGAATATCCCCTACGAGCGTCCGCTCAAGACCGGCTTGGTGGCAACGCTTCGCGGTACCGCGCCGGATGCCTACCGCGAGGACGGCACGCCACGCCGCCGCATCCTGCTGCGCGCCGACATCGACGCCCTGCCCGTCACCGAGCAGACCGGCGAAGAGTTCGCCAGCGTCAACGAGGGCTGCATGCACGCCTGCGGTCACGACTGCCATATCGCCATGATGCTCGGCACGCTGCAAATCCTGCGCCATATGACCGACGACATCCACGGCGAGGTCCGCATCGTCTTCCAGCCCAGCGAGGAAAACGGCCAGGGCGCCAAGCTCATGATCGGCACGGGCGTGCTCGACGGCGTCGATGGCGCCTACGCCGCGCACATCTGGAGTGAGGTCGACGCCGGCACCGTGAGCTGCGAGCCCGGTCCGCGCATGGCCAATACCGACTGGTTCCGCATCGACGTCCGCGGCACCTCGTGCCATGGCGCCATGCCCCAGCGAGGTCACGACGCCGTCATGGTTGCCGCCGAGATCGTCAACGCCCTGCAGACCATCGTCTCGCGCGAAATCAGCCCCTACGAGCCGGCCGTCATCACCGTCGGCGAGCTGCACGGCGGCACCGCGCGCAACGTTATCGCCGGCACGGC
>USHR01000085.1 GCA_900554495.1 uncultured Collinsella sp. | reverse complement strand
TAGAAGGTGAGGTTCTTGGCGGCCTCGTCGCCCACGATGGTCTTGACGCGGTCGACGGCGACGGCGCTGGAGTTGGAGAGATCATCGACGATGACGACCTGGTAGCCACCCTCGAGCAGCTGAACGACGGTGTGCGAGCCGATAAAGCCGGCGCCACCGGTAACGAGGACACAGGTGTCTTTGGGGTCGAGTGCTTTGGACATGTAGTCTCCTATCGAATCAGGAACACTTCTTCAGGGGAGTATAGCGCAGGCAGGGACGCCCAAATCGTGCGCTGTAGGAAAAGCGGAGGATTGTGCCAACGTACTCATAGAAGAGCTTGCGTACGCATAACCTGATCTTTGACATTTGCTTACGAGCCGCTGACCTTGTAGTTTCCTGCCGTTCGTGGAAATCGTTGGGACGCGCCATATGTACGCTAATATGTATGAGTTGAGCGACATATAAATAAACATGTAACGGAGTACATATGTCACCAAACAGCGATTCCATCCTTTCCCAGGAGCTCTCGCGCCGCACTGCCCTCAAGGCCCTGTTCGGCGCCGCTTCTGCGGCAGTTCTTTTTGGCCTGCCCGCTCGCGCCCATGCGGCGGAGGCTTCCAAAGAAACAACCGATAAACTGAATGCCGCCCAGGCCCAGCTCGACGAGGTTCAGGCCCAGCTCGACAGCATCGCAAATGAGTATGCGGCGCTGGCCAACAAGAATGCCCAGACCCTCAACGACATCGAGAATGTCCAGGGCAAGATTGACGACACGCAGGCCCAGATCGATGAAAAGAAGGCCGAGCTCAAGAAGAAGCGCAACGACCTTTCCGATCGCGTGGCCGCCAGCTACAAGTCCGGCGGCACGAACATCCTGTCGCTGCTGCTGGCCTCTGGCTCGTTTGAGGAACTCGTCGCCAACGCGCATTACGTTGAGAAGATCAACAAGAGCGACCGCGACGCCATCGAGGACATTCAGACCATCCAGGAAGAGCTCGATGCGCAAAAGACCGAGCTCGAGTCGCAGAAGGCCGACTTAGAGAAGCTCAAGGACCAGCAGACTGCCCAGATGCAGGACATGCAGGCCAAGCAGCAGGAAGTCCAGACGGTTCTGAACGGCCTCTCTGACGATGTCAAGGAGCTCATGGCTCAGCGTGATTCCGAGATTCTCGCTGCCGCCCAGGCCGAGGAGGCCGCTAGGAAGGCCGCCGCTGCCGCGGCCGCCGCGAACAAGAACAATTCCTACTCGGGTGGTTCGAGCTCGGGTGGCGGATCGTATGCGCCCGGAACTCCGCAGCAGAATGCCGGCTCGGGCAAGCAACAGGCCGTCGTCAACGCGTGCTACTCCACGCCTTCGCCGGGCCAGAACTGGTGCGCGGCGTGGGTTACCAATGTCTTCCGTAACGCCGGCGTTGGCTACTTTGGCGGTAACGCGTGCGATATGTTTAACGCATGGTGCTATAGCTCCGACCGCTCGGCGCTGCAAGTGGGCATGATCGTGGCCGACTCATCGCATAGCGGTACCGGCATGCCGGGTCTGATCTATGGCCACGTGGGCATCTATGTTGGCGGCGGCATCGTTATGAGCAACGAGGGTGCCATTACGTCTAAGTCGCTCGATTCGTTTATTAGCTTCTATGGCACTGGCTCTGGCGTGCGTTGGGGCTGGCTCGGCGGTATTGCGCTGTCGTAAAGCCGACGGGGCCGCGTGCCCGCCCGCAATATATTTGATTGCCTGCTCGGGCAGTCCTGCGCAAGACGAAGGCCACATTAAGTGGCCTTCTTTGCGTGCGGAACTCGCGATCAATCAAATATAATGCGGGCGGGCACGCGGCCCTCTCGGGTTTGGGGCGCGACACACCGGACTGGGTTATCTGAATGAATATGGTGAAGGCCCCTTTCGGGGCCTTCTTTTTATAAAAATTCGCCTACTCGGTGGACTTCGGGTTCTAGGTCTACGTCGAATTGGCCTTTGACGGTTGTTTGGATGTGGCGGATGAGTTCGTCAACGTCGGCGGCGGTGGCGTGGTTGGCGTTGACGATAAAACCGCAGTGCTTTTCGCTTACCTGCGCGCCGCCAACGGCGTGTCCTCGCAGGCCGGCATCCATGATGAGTTTGCCGGCAAAGTAACCCTCGGGGCGCTTGAAAGTGGAGCCGGCGCTCGGCATGTCGAGCGGCTGCTTGTCCTCGCGGCGCTGGCGGTAGTCGTTCATGTCGGCCTTGATCATCGCGGCGTTGCCCGGTGCGAGGTTGAAGGTAGCAGAAAGAACGATAAAGCCGTCGTCGGCGATGCGGCTCTTGCGATAGCCCAGGTTGAGTTCGTCGACATCGAACTCGATGATGTTGCCGCTGCCGCGGGTGCCGTCGTCGAGCTGGCGAGCGGGTTTGTAGACGCGCACGGACTCCAGCACATCGGCCATGCAGGCACCGTAGGCACCGGCGTTCATGTAGCAGGCGCCGCCGACCGATCCGGGGATGCCCGAGATGGGCTCCATGCCGGTGAGGCCGGCCTCGGCTGCCGCCGCGGCGACATCGGAAAGCAAGGCGCCGGCTGCCGCCGTGACGTGCGTGCCGTCGACGGTGATGTTGGAGAGACCTTCGCCCAGCGCTACGACGACGCCGCGGATGCCCTTGTCGCCGACGAGTAGGTCGGAGCCGTTGCCCACGATGGTGAGGGGCAGATCGCAGCGATAGCAGGTATCGAGCGTGGCGACGAGGCCCTGCTCGGTATCGGGCGTGACAAAGACGTCGGCCGGGCCGCCGATCTTAAACGTGGTGTGCTCGCGCATGGGCTCGCTCATCAGTACGTTGTCCTCGCCGGCAACGCCAGCAAGCGCGCACAGCAGGTCCTCGTTAAAAAAATCGTTTTCGTGCATACTAATAGCCGCCTTTTGGTGGTCGTTGTCATCAATCGATTGCAATATACCCCACCCGGACGGATTTGGTGCGCTGGCGGCGATAAAACAGCCGTCTACCGGATTGGTAAAGTGTTTATCACCGAGGTAGAGGGGTAGTCGCTATACTTTCAAGAGATTGCGCGTAAACCCGGAAGGAGCGAGATGGCCAACAAAGTCACCCTCAAGCAGATCGCCCAGGAGGTGGGGCTTTCCCCCTCGTCGGTCTCGCTTGTGCTCAATAATCGGCCCTGTCGCATCTCGGAAGAAAACCGCAAGCTCATCAAAGAGGTCGCGGCGCGCAACCACTATGTTCCCAACCAGATCGCGCGCAGCCTGGTCATGCGCGAGTCGCGCACCCTGGGCCTTATCGTCCCTAACATCGAGAGCCGCTTTTTTGCCTCGCTCGCCGGTAGCCTGGAAAAGCGCTGCCGCGAGGACGGCTATGCGCTCTTCATTACCAGCTCGGGCGGAAGCGCCGATGACGATCTGGAGCTGCTGCGCCAGCTGGTGACGCGCGGTGTTGACGGCGTCTTTCTGGTGGTGGGTGACGAGTTCTCCGACGACCGCGCCCTGCGCGAAGAAGTCAGCCACCTGCCCATCCCGGCCGTGATGGTCGACCGTGCCATTGAAGGGCTCGAGTGCGACAAGGTGATGTTCGACCACGAGATGGGTGGCTACATGGCCACCCGCTATCTGATCGAGCAGGGCCACCGTCGCATTGCCTGCTTGGTTAACGCGCGCCGTTCCAATACGGGGCGTAAGCGACTTGCCGGCTATGAGCGCGCACTGCGCGAGGTTGGCTTGCCTATCGACGCGCGTTTGGAGTTTGAGAGCGAGTACTACATTCCGAGTGCCTACGAGGCCTCGGAGGCGGTGCTCGCAACTGATGCCACCGCTGTGTTCGCAAGTTCGGATAACATCGCCCTCGGTCTGCTCAAGCGCTTGCACGAGATGGGGAAGAGCATCCCGGGCGATATCTCGGTGGTGAGCTATGACAACTCGGCGGCCGACGTTCTCTTTGAGCCGGCGCTGACCGCCATTGAGCAGGATCCTGGTGTCCTTGCGGAGCATGCTTTTGGCTGCATGTCCAAGCGTCTTGCCGGTAGGGGCGGCAGGCGTGCCGAAGAGGTCGTCCTGGAGCCGGCGCTTATCGTTAAGGGCAGCGTGCTCGAACTTACCGAATGTAGCTAAGCGTACTTGTTTGTTTGCATAGATTGCATGCGGAGTGTCCGCTATTTGCCGGCGGGGCCGGGGTGCCTGCCTTGTTTTGAAAAGTGGGCTCCGCGAACTTCTCAAAACAAGGCAGGCACCCCGGCCCTCGTCCGTAAACTCTTCCGCTGGGCGAGCCATAGACGCCGCGTACCGATACGGTAAAGTGGCGGCTTGAAATTGGTGCTATATTCAGCTTGAGTTGTTTAATGCTAGTACGGGAGGGTGATATGGGGCTGTTCAAGAAGAAAAACCCGCAGGATGCCTTTGATCCCGATGTGTTTACCATCACGGATACGATTTTGGACCCACCGCGGTTTACGTTTTTGCCGGCTATCTACCAGGATGCCACGCGCCGCAAGTGGGCCGTGCATCAGCGCGGCGGCGAGCCGAAGATTTTTGACTATGCGGACGTGTTGCAGTGCGAAGTGGCCGAGGCGGGCGATCCGGAGGCCGAGGAAGTGGCCTCAAAACAGGAATTTGCCCAGCGTATCCTGGTAAATCCTGCCAAGGCGGCGAAAATAAACGCTGCCAAGCGTAATATGTGTCTTGGTATGGGCGTTGTTGTGGCGGTTCAGACGGGAAAAGACGAAGTTTCCAAATTAGAGATTCCCGTTATGACCGACGAAGTCAAACGCGATTCAAGTCTATATAAGTCGTATCGGAATGTCGCCGAGAAGATCAAGGCCGAATTTGATGCCATGGGAGGGCTGGCCTAATTATGGCGGCATACGTTTCTGAATGAGGAGTCTGTGCAATGGCAGGCGAATCTTATGCAATTCCCCCCAAAGATCGTGCTGTTGAGGGAATTCTTTGGTATATCCAGCACCACCAGCTTGCCGGCGGCGATCGACTGCCGGCCGAGCGTGTGCTGTGCGAAGAGATCGGCGTTTCGCGTACGGCGTTGCGCGTCGGTATCACGCGGCTCATCTCGTGTGGAACGCTCGAGAGCCGTCGCGGATCGGGTACGTATGTGTGTCCTCCCAAGCCGCTGAATATCTTCCAGGAAACGTATAACTTTTCCGATGCTGTGCGGACTGCCAGCCTGCACCCCTCTTCTCGTCTGGTTTCTACCGGGACCATCGAGGCGGATGAGGCGCTTGCCGACAAGCTTGGGGTGGCTGTGGGCGCTCCTTTACTCCGCATGCAGCGCATTCGACTTATAGAGGGCGAGCCGGTGTCAATCGAGACCGCTCACGTTAACCTGTCCCTGTGCCCCGCGCTTCCCGAGCACGATTTTGAGTGTGAGAGTCTTTACGATGTCTTGCTCAAAGAAGGTGGCGTGCGTGTTGAGCATGGACGTGAGCATATCTCCATCTCGCGTTTGAACGCCGAAGAGGCCGAGCTGCTCCAGCAAGAAGAGGGAACGCCGGTGTTCTATGAGAGCTCGATCGAATTTGATAAGGACATGCGCTTTGTGGAGCATTGCAAATCGGTGATTTTGCCCACAAAGTTCCGCTTTGCCGATAACGGCGAAGAGAACGGCATGAGGAGCGTGGCAGGTGAACAATGGCTGAAACAGTAGATGCCACCCGGGTTTATATGCGCATTCGACGCCGCATCGAGGAACGTATCGAGCGCGGTATATATCCCACGGGTTCCATGATTCCGTCCGAAAAAGACCTTGCCGAGGAATTTGGTACGACACGCTTGACCATCCGAAGCGCTGTCGATGAGCTGGTTCGGCGCGGGCAGATTCGCCGTGTTCGGGGAAAAGGTGCCTTTGTGGCGCAGAAAGTACCTGCTTTTTTTGAACGCACGGTCGGTTTCCGTGAATCGGTCCGTGCTTCGGGCGGCGAGCCGTCCGTCCGTATTCTCGCGCGTTCCAAGCGTTATGCGGGGCCATATTACGCCGACCTGTTTGGCATCGCCGAGGACGACCTGCTCTATTCCGTTCGACGCCTGAACTGCATAAACGGTAGCCCCGTATCGATTGAGACGGCGCTGATTCCCTGCCTGCTGTTCCCAACCATCGAAGATATTGACGTGTCGGTCTTCAGTTTGTACGAGACCTATGAGATGCTGGGCCGAAAGCCAGTCATGGCACAGGAAAAGCTCGATATCGAAGCGCTGGGCGCACGAGATGCCGGCCTCCTTGGACTGGGACAGGGCGATCTTGTTTTGCTTTTGGAATGCGTGAGCTATGACGCGAGCGGTCAGGCTATCGAGTATGTAAAGTCCTTCAATCGTGGCGATACGGGCGGCTACACCTATACGTACTAGCTGGTATTTTGTGAATAACGGCTGGGAAACTAACCAGTTTTGATCGTTGGGTCAGCTGTATATACAACCTTACAGGGCTCAAAATCGACCGTTCGCCGATGGGGATAAATTAATCGACAAAGAGGTATCAAAAAGCCGTAACCTGTAACTGTGATTGGTATCAAATACTAATGATTTGTTACGAGGTGAGACGATGAAGATGCTCGATTACGTTCAGCTTGCCCATGTGCGTATGGGGGAGAACCTCGAGCGTTCGTCTGAGCTGGTAGCGCAGCTCGTTGATATTTTCCAGTCCGGTTCTTTTGACGCGCTGCGCATCGTTGCTTCGGGTTCGTCGCGCCATGCCGCCGATTGCGCCCGCGATTACCTGCAAGATGCCCTGCAAATGCAGGTGTCCGTTGTGACGCCCGAGGCCTTCGTCGATTTTGAACACACCTATCCGCAGCATGTGCTCAACATTGCCGTTTCGCAGAGTGGCTATTCGACCAATACGATTGCGGCGCTCGATTACATGCGCGCACACGATATGGCTGCAGTTGCGCTCACGGCAAACGTCGAGGCACCCATCAAGGAACACGCTGACATCGTTCTTGACTACGGTGTGGGCGTCGAGTCGGTGGACTTTGTGACTCTGGGCGTCGAGGTGCTCGTTGAGTACCTGGTGCTCTTTGGTATTTACGGCGGTCAGGCGCGCGGAACGATTGACGCCAAGGGCGTTGCCCAGCGTCTTGACGACCTGCGTGAGGCTATCCAGGCCAATGCCGTGATGTGCAAGACCGCCGAGGCATATGTCCAAGACCACATGCTCGAGCTTTCTGAGCACACGCCCGCCATGGTCGTCGGCAACGGCCCCAACTATGGCGTTGCCGAAGAGGCGGCCCTCAAGCTGAGCGAGACCATCAAGATTCCTGCCATGCATCACGAAGGCGAGGAGTTCGTCCACGGTCCCGAGATGCAGATCGTTCCGGGCTATCTGGTGTTTATCGTCGACGATCCGCAGGGGTCGGAGCGTCTTGCGAATATCGCTGATGCGCTATCGAACGTTACGACAAAAACGGTGCTGCTCACGGCCCATCCCAAGGGTAGGGCTCACGAGGTTGCGGTGCCTCAGGTGGCTCCGCTGCTCAGCGCAATTCCCAATCTTGTGTTCTTCCAGACGATTGCGGCCATGATAGCCGAGCGTCTGAAGTCATGGGACGTGCACCCGTATCTTGATGCCGTCTCCAAGCAAATGGAGGTCAAGGCAGAGGGCTACGAAGAGTCAGTCAATGCGCTTAAGGCCAAAGCGGCCGAGTGTTACGGAATGTAAGCGGGTTTTGATGCCCGTTGGCATGGGGGATGTGGAAACAACCCCAGAAAGGAGAGACAAATGAAGGAAACCGAGAAGATCGAGATCATGCATTTCGACCAGGAGGGCTATCTCGAGGACGGCAAGGCGCTCTACGAGACCGGCAAGAAGATGACCGCGCTCGCCGACAAGGTCGCCGACGAGGGCTACGACGCCGTGTTCCTGATGGGCGTC
>USHR01000084.1 GCA_900554495.1 uncultured Collinsella sp. | reverse complement strand
GAGATGAGCGCTAGTCTCGTGGGCTCGGAGATGTGTATAAGAGACAGGAGTAGTGACCCAGGAAGGCGCCGTCCATGATGAAGTCGGTGTAGAAGGCGTTGTACAGGTCGGCGGCGTGCTGGTCGGCGGGCGAGTCGGTGGCAGGATATGCCGGCGTCAGGACGTTGACCATGCCAATGCGTCCGCCCAGGTGCTCGGTCTCGTCAAGATCCTTATACAGGTTGACGGCGCGGGCGTGGGCAACGAGCTCGTTGTGCTGGCTCTGGATGCCGCTCGTCACATCAAAGTGATGGTTGGGCGGGAAGTTGCCTTGGATGTATTGGGAGTGCGAGAGGCTGATGAGCTCGTTGATGGTGAACCAATTCTTGACCTCGCGGAACTCGCGGAAGCAGAACTCGGCATAGCGCACATAGGCGTCGACGGTCTTGCGGTTGAGCCAGTCGCCCTGGTTGAACAGGGCGGCGGGGGAGTCAAAGTGATGCAGGGACACATAGGGCTCGACGCCATACTTTTTGCAGCAGGCGAACAGCTCGTGGTAGTGCTTAACGCCCTCGGCGAGGGGTTCGGCATCGTCGCCGTTGGGGAAGATGCGGGTCCAGGCGATGGACACACGAATGGCGTTGAGTCCATGCTCGGCAGAAAGGCGGATATCCTCCTCGTAGCGGTTGTAGAAATCACTGGCCGGGTCGGGCAAAAAGCGACCCTGGGCGACAAGGTAATCGTCCCACATGGTCTTACCCTTGCCTGCCACCTTCGTGGAACCTTCCGTTTGGTACGCGGCGGTTGCGGCGCCCCAAACAAAGCCCTTCGGCAGCTGCTGTACGCGGTTTAGCAAAGACATATGCATACATCCTCTCGTCTCGCTGTTCGATATTGTGCGTTTGCGCTCAGGAGGCTCCCTGGTTAGCGTTCAGCGGTGAAAAAGCCCGATAAACACTATCTTAAAATGATTAGAACCAAAATGAGCACATGAACATTTGACAATGAGCACGTTAACATCCGGCTGGGATGTATAGAAACAAAACAACTTCAAACAGCTGCGAACGGTTGTATTTGTTCGGTAAGCGGTTTTGATTGACAGAAGTTTTCATGTTGTGGTATATGGCTCGGGTATCATGAGCACGTTATCAATGTATGTACGATGCGCCATGGGCGCGGGGAATAGTTGGGAAGCAGGTTAGCGTGGAAGGCATGGATCAGCAGACAAGGAATGGTCGTTCGGCGAGCGCGGCAGAGGTTGCGGCGCTCGCTGGCGTGAGCCGCCAGACTGTGTCTCGCGTGGTCAACGGTATGCCCAACGTGACGGAAAAGACGCGCAAGCGTGTGCTGGCCGCCATGGAAGAGCTGGGCTTTCGTCCCAATTTTGCTGGAGCGGCGTTGCGCGGCGGGTCGTATCGTTCTATTGGCCTGTGCATGTACAACATCACACGTGTCGGTAACCTGGCGACGCTCGAGGGTATCATGCAAGCGGCGCGCGAGCATGATTTTGCCGTCACTATGATCGAGATGGGCGGCGACAAGCCCTATGCACTTGCCGATGCCTCGCGCCGCATGGTCGAGCGACCCGTCGACGGCATGATTCTCAACATGAACCGCATGGCTCCCGATTTTGAGGAGTTTGTTCCCCAGCCGGGAGTGCGAACGGTCATCCTGTCCATGTATGCGCATCCGCGCTGCACGACGATCGACTCCGACCAGTATGGTTCGTGCGAGCTGTTGACCAATTATCTGCTGGAACATGGTCACTCGAATATGCGGTTTGTGGCGGGTCCGGAAAACTCGATTTCCTCGCGTTTTCGTGAGGCCGGTTGGCGCGATACGCTGGGTCGTGCTCATGTCGATGCCGCTCCGATGCTGCGTGGCGATTGGAGTGCGGACAGTGGGTACGCCATGGGCGAGCGGATTGCGGCCGAGGTGCTTGCCGGCGGGTCGCAGACGCCGACTGCCGTGCTTGCGGCAAATGACCAGATGGCGCTGGGCGTTATCGCCGCGCTCGAGAACGCGGGCCTGTCCGTGCCCGACGACGTGAGCGTGGTTGGTATCGACGACGCACTCGAGGGACTTGTTCCTCACAATCGGCTGACGACGCTGCGATTTGATTTGCGCGGTGTCGGTAAGCTTGCGTTTGAGGCGGCGATTGGAGAGAGCTCGTCTATCGAGGCGATTCATGTGCCGAGCACGCTGGTCGAACGCTCGACTGTTAGGGACATACGGGGTTAGGTCCTACTCCGTCTGTCTCGATTTGTAACAGGTAGACGGTCAAAAGCGGGCTACGTGTTACAGATTTAGATTCTTCGGAAAGAGCAATCCTGTTCGTCTCAATCTGTAACAGCTAGGACCCAAAAACTCGGCTAGATGTTACAGATTGAGACAAACGGACCCCGAACCGCCCAAAAAGGCCGGGGGCGGCGCGCCGTGTGACGTGCCGCCCCCGGCTGAGAAATGGGGACAGGTTATGTGGGCAGGCGACCCCGCCAGCCGCTAGTCCAGACGACGGGTCTGCGCCACGTGCTTATACCAGTATGCGCTTGCCTTGGGCGTGCGCTTCTGGGTTTCAAAGTCAACGTAGAAGAAGCCAT
Organism: uncultured Collinsella sp.; assembly: GCA_900554495.1. GTDB lineage: Bacteria > Actinomycetota > Coriobacteriia > Coriobacteriales > Coriobacteriaceae > Collinsella. Next base: position 5,304 of record USHR01000084.1, on the reverse strand, counting down.
AGCGCTTGTTGTAGCCATTGGTCCAGGAGAACTGATCCTGCAGACTCCACAGGAAGTAGCCGCCCACGTTGACGCCCACCTCCATGGCCTTGAGTAGCCAGCGCAGGTGCTGCTCGATGTAGTCGATGCGCGGCTGGTCGTCCACAAAGCCGTCTTTGTAGGGGTCCTTGTAGCCCATGCCGTTTTCGGTAATGAAGATCTGCTTGTAGTTGGGGTAGCGCTGCTTAATGTAGACGAGCAGGTCGAACAGACCCTCGGGATAGATGATCCAGTCCCAGTCGGTGGTGGGGATGCCGGGCTTGTTCACATGCTCGCCGATGCCCTTGACGCGCCAGCGGCCGGTGCCCTTCTCGCCCGTACCGTTGTGGTGCAGGTCGTTCTCGCCATCGTAAGCCTTCAAGAAACGGCACTGGTAGTTGTTAACGCCCAGGTAGTCGTTGTAGAGCGCGGCCTCGCGCATAATCTCGAGGTCCTCGTCCAGGATCTCGATGGTGCCGCCCGAGACGGCAGCCAGGCGGTTGGCGCACTCGAGGGTGTCGGGTGCATAGTCGCCGCGGAAGGTGGCGTCGAGCAGGAACTGGTTTTGCAGCACGTGCTCGTTGTTGGCGGCCTTGATGTCGGCGGGGTCGTTCTCGTTGAGCGGGTACTTGAACTCCAACGACTGGATGACGCCGATCTTGCCCTCAAAGCCGCCGTTGTGGAAAGCCAGCACGGCCTTGGCGTGGGCGAGCATCATGTTGTGCTCGCACTGGAAGGCCTCGGCCAGATGAGCTTTGACGCCACCGGGGAAGGTGCCCTCGATGTAGGTGTTGGAGGCGTCCGCCCAGATCTCGTTAAAGGTGAACCAATAGGTCACCTGGTCGGCGTACTCCTTAAAGCAGAAGGTGGCAAAGTCCACAAAGGCGTCGATGGTCTCGCGGTTGAGGAAGTCGCCCTTCTCAAAGAGGGGCAGCGGCGTGTCAAAGTGATGCAGCGTGACAAACGGCTCAACGTGGTGCTTGTGGCACTCGGCGAAGAGGTCGTGGTAGAACTGCACGCCCTCGGGGTTGATCTCGCCGGTGCCGTTGGGGAAGATGCGGCTCCAGGCGATGGAGAGGCGGATGCCGTTGATGCCGAATTCCTCGCACAGCTCCAGGTCGACGGGGTACTGGTTGTAGAAGTCCGAAGCGGGGTCGGGGGAAAAGCGCCCCTGGGCCTCCAGGAAGTCGTCCCAGGCAACCTTGCCCTTACCGTGAGTGCGGGTCTCGCCCTCTACCTGGTAGGCAGCAGTGGCGCCGCCAAAGACAAAGTTCTCGGGAAACTGCGCAGGCGGGTTGGTGACGCTAGCAGGGTTAACGGACATGATGATCCAATCGTCTAAATCGAAGGGCCAGCCGCTCTTGGATGGTCGGCTGGCCCTGAGCGTTACTTATTTCGAAAGCTGCTCGGAGACGAAGGCGAGAGACTTGTCGCCGTTCTGGGAGAGCTCGATGTACTGCTTGCCACGGCAGGCGACGCACTTGTTGCCCACGCGCTCGCAGTCCTTCTGCAGGTCGGCCAAGTAGCTGGCAGCCTGCGGGGCCAGGACGACCAGATCAAAGTCGGGGAGCATATCCACGTGGTTGCCATAGGCCTCGGCAGCGGTTTCGAGGTTAATGCCGCGCTCCTTGGCAGCCTTGGCCAGCGCGTTGGCGAGTAGGCCCGAGGTACCGCCGCCCTGGCAGAGCACGAGCACACGCTTGCCGTTGAGGTCGCTGGCGGTCGTTGCCTCGGCAGCGGGTGCTGCGGAAGCGGCGGGGGCGTCGGCCTTCACGGCATCGGCAGCGGCGCCGGCGGCAACGCTCTTGGCGTCGGCCTTGCCCTGGAAGGCGTCGTTGAGCTTAGCGGCCTTCTCGGCGTTCTTGGCGGCGAGCTCCTCGTCGGAAATCTCGGCCTCCTCTGCGCACTTCTGGGCGTCATAGGCACGGAAGAAGGGGTAGTACAGGGCAAAGTCGACGACCAGGATGATGGCGAGCATCACAAAGGCGAGCGGCTGGAAGCCCAGACCCATGATGGTGCCGATGGGGCCGGGGACGGTCCAAGGCAGGGTGTACATAAAGCCGTTCATGCCCAAGAAGTCGATAAAGACCTTGAGAATCCAGATGTTGGCGATCGGGGCAAAGACAAACGGGACAAAGAAGACGGGGTTGAGCACGATGGGCGCGGCGAACAGCAGCGGCTCGTTGACGGCAAAGCACACGGGGACGATGGCGGCCTTACCGACGGCGCGCATCTCCTGGGACTTGGCCAAGAAGCAGAACATAAAGACCAGGACGAGCGTGGCGCCGGTGCCGCCCATGCAGACGACGAAGTACTGGGCGCCCTGCGTCAGGACGGCGGAGGCGTGCTCGCCGGCCTGGAATGCAGCCAGGTTGTCGGTCATGTTGGCAACGAGGGCGGCGGCGATGGCGGGCTCGACGATCGAGGGGCCGTGGACGCCCACGAACCAGAACAGGCTCATGGCGCCGTAGATCACAGCGAGGCCGATGTAGCCGTCGGCGGCGGTGAACAGGGGCTGGAACACCTGGATGACGCCCTGGGCAAAGCAGAAGCCAAAGGCAGCGCGGAAGACGATGTCAAAGACCCAAAAGACGGTGATGCAGACGGAGAAGGGGATGATGTCCTTAAAGGTCTGCGAAATGTTGGGCGGAACCTGCTCGGGCATCTTGACGGTGATGTTGCGCTTGATAAAGAACTTATAGATGATGCCGGTCACAAACGCAGCGATGAAGGCGGTCAGCAGGCCCTTGGAACCAAGGTAGGTGGTGTTGAAGCCGCTGGCAGCGTCCGTGGCGATGGTGTCGCTCGAAAGGAGCAAGAAGCCGATGATGGCCGCGCACATGCACGAGATAAAGTTGATCTGGTTGTTCTTGGGCAGGTCGCGGTTCTGAGCGTCGGCGAAGTGCTTGGCCGTGGTGGCGGCACAGGCGATGGCCAGGATGCCCATGGAGTAGTTGTAGCACTTCCACAGGGCGTTGTTGATGTCATCGGGCCAGTAGAAACCCCAGATGTTGGGGACCGAGGCTACCAGGCAGAAGATGGACGAGAAGATGATGATGGGGATGACGGAGATAAAACCGTCGCGGATCGCCTTGAGGTACTTGTTGCGGGCGATCGCGTTGAAAAAGGGCTGGCCCTTTTCGATGATGGCGATGAGTTGCTCCATGCAATGCTCCTAAGAGTCGGTGGGTTAGCAACGATGGTAGCTTTTGGCGTTCGGTTGCCAAAATGTTGACGTTGCCATTTTGCGACACAAAAAAAGACGCGAACCGGTGGTTCCTGTGCCTGCGAACCGTCGATTCCTTACGCGTAAACATTTGAGCCGCCCGGTGGCTCTGTGTTTGCATAATGGCAACGTTAACATTTGGGCGCCAAAAGCCGTTCGGGGAAACAAAAATGTCGGTGAACGGTAGGTTTTGGGTGGTGAGCGTATGGTGGGGGAGGCGTTAGATATACTTGAAGACGCTTCATTTGACTGCGTAGGGTGCCACCAATGGCATCGTTGACATAGAAAGATCGACCTATGGCCGCTGTTAAAAAATCGGTATCCGTCAAAGACGTGGCGCACCTCGCGGGCGTCTCGGAGCAGACGGTCTCGCGCACCGTGCACGATTCGCCCAGTGTGCGCCCCGAGACCAAGGAACGCGTGCGTGCCGCCATGCGCGAGCTGGGGTATCGCCCCAATTTCGCCGGTCGATCGCTGCGCCGTGGCAAGTTTAAGACCGTCGGCGTCGCCATGTTCAACATTACCGGTACCGGCAACCTCGACCGTATGGAGGGCTTTGCCGCCGCGGCCGACAAACATGGCTATGCCATCACCCTCACTAAAGTAGATGGACATCCCTATACCCTCGAGAGCGCATCGTCGCGTATGAGCGCGCTGCCGGTAGACGGCATGGTCGTGATCATGAACCGCATGCCGGCGGACTTTGGCACCTTTGAGCCGCTGCCCGGCATGCAGACGGTGCTCGTTACCATGCTGGAGCACCCGCTGTGCTCGACGGTCGATAACGACCAGTTCGATTGCTCGCGCCAGGTGGTCGAGTACTTGCTGGGGCGGGGGCACAAAACCGTGCACTTTATTTCGTGTCCCGAGCGCTCGCTTTCGGGCATGCGGCGCGAGGAAGGCTGGCGCGAGACATTGCGTGCGCATGGCATTGAGCCGCCGCGACTCGTCCGTGGGGATTGGACGGCACAGAGCGGATATGCCGCAGGCCAGGCTCTGGCGGATGATCCGACCTGTACGGCCATCTATGCCTCCAACGATGCCATGGCATATGGCTGCATCCGTGGGCTCGAGTCGCGCGGAAAGCGTGTGCCCCAGGACGTGAGCGTGGTGGGTGTTGATGACAGCCTGGGCGATATCGTGCCCGATTGTCGCCTGACCACGGTGCGCTTTGACAACAAGCGCGTCGGCATGTGGGCGGTTGACAAGATTGCCGGCGCCGAGGGCGTTGCGCCCGGTGTGGAGCACATGCTGTTTCCGGGCGTGCTCGTCGAGGGCGATACGGTGCGCGATTGGCGCTAGGGCGCGGGTCTGTTTGGGTTTCCGCTAATTGTGTTCGATATTGTTCAGATTGGTTTAAAAACCGTTCACGGACGAAAAGTGACCGTTCATAGCTCGAAATTACGTTTTACGCTGTTCTTTTTTGTTTGAATGTTATTGTTTCTGTCATACACAACGCAGCGCGTATGCCCGGACGCGATGCTCTCCATTGGTTCATATGTGAAAGGAACGCAACATGGCAACCAAAGAAGAAATCTCGATGGTTGGATTCGAGATCGTCGCATACGCCGGTGACGCCCAGACCGATCTGCTTGCAGCGCTCGATGCTGCTCGCGAAGGTGATTTTGAGAAGGCCGAGCAGCTGCACAAGGATGCCAGCGATGCGCTCATCGGTGCTCACGACACGCAGACCAAGCTGCTTTCGCAGGAGGCCGGCGGCGGCGAGATGGAGATGACCTTCATCATGGCCCACGCTCAGGACACCCTCATGACCACCATGATTCTGGAGAAGCAGACCCGCTTTACCATCGACGCCTACAAGCGCATCGCCGAGCTCGAGGCCAAGCTCGCCTAACGAACCCTCACAACCAAGTCCCCTTCCAAAAACCCTGCCGCACCCGCGACAGGGCTTTTTCTGTCCTCCTCCAAGTTGCGGTGAAATAAGGACTGAATAGGGGCCGGCGGGCGCAAAACAATCCCTATTCCACCGCAACTCATCCCGAGATAGTCATTGGGTGTTCCTATAGTTTTGTCAACCGTCGGGGCTACTCCCGGTAGGG
>USHR01000083.1 GCA_900554495.1 uncultured Collinsella sp. | reverse complement strand
GGCATCGACCTGCGCCGATGCCCCTAAAGCAGACACACATTTTGTCCTATAAGCCATTATCTCTCGTTAGGGGCCCATTTTATTGAACATTTGTGGAAATACGTCAGCTCGCCTGACTGGCTGCTATGTCTAAAAGCCTCTAAAATGCCCCAAATCGCTGCTACTAAAAAGGTAACAGTACTCATATTTGATGTTTTTTGCCCACAGCTATTTGCAGACCCCTCTATAGGGCGACGCCAACGAGGGTTTCGTCGACTGTGTTACCCAAGAATGTCCCCAACAACTAGGTGTGGTTGCTGCCAAGGAGTGTCCCGGGGTGCCGGCACAACAGGAACGTCCCTAACTGCCGGGTTTAGGCTGTTAGGTCGAGTTCGTAGAGGAAGCTTTCGCGCGGCATGTCGTGACGGCGCTCTTCGCGGTTGGCGCGGTGCGTGGCCGTGCGCTTAAAGCCGTGCAGCTCGTAGAACTTCCACGAGCAGTTGGAGTCGGTGTACAGGTGCGCCCTCGTCGCTCCAAGCGAGGACAGGTGCGAGACCGCGGCATCGAGCAGAACCGTGCCAACGCCCAGGCCATGGACATCGCGATCCACGGCAAGCAGCGTGACCTCGTTGTCGTGCGGCAACGGGCTGCTCTCGAGCAGGCGGTTGTTGGTTCGGATGGTTGCGCGCACAAACGAGAGATACTCGGCGCACGCATCGGGCTCTAGCTCACGCATCTGCGATAGCAGCGCGCGTTCGGTATCCATCCAATGCTCGTTGATAGTGGCGCCGGAGCTCTGTCCCGCACGCGCGAGCGAAATGCCACGCGCCTGACCGTCGATTACGGCAACCTGCGAAAACGTCGATGATGAAAGGCAATAGGCGAGGTCGCACGCGGCCTCAAGGCGGTTGTACTCATCGTTATCCGAATTGTTATGCCAAAGCTGCTGCAGAATCAGCGCGATGGCGTCGAAGTCTTCGGTATCAAACGGTCGGTAGAGAACCCGCGAGACCATGGTGCCTCTTTCTTTTGCGGATGCATATCGAGCACAGTTCTACCACGCTATTGGCATCTAATTATGGTGCCCCTGTGTTCCATGAACTCACCGTGCCCGGTGCCGGGCCCATCCCCTCTGCTCACAAACTTTTTCTGCACATGCGCCCGTTGCGGAGTGCATCGATGCGCTCGATGCGCTACATTAAATCAGTATTTTCAATGCCGCTGCGCGAGCGCTGCAGATCGACGTATCACCGACTCACAGAGCACGGCGGCGTACCAGACAGGAGGACTGCATGGGATCTGATGTGAAGATCGCACGCGCGTTGATCTCGGTTACCGATAAGACGGGCGTCGTCGATTTCGCACGGACGCTGGTCGATGACTTTGGCGTCGAGATCATCTCTACGGGCGGCACGGCTCGTGCCATCGAGGACGCGGGCGTTCCCGTAACCCCCATCGAGGAGTTTACGGGCTATCCCGAGATGATGGACGGCCGCGTTAAGACCCTGCACCCCAAGGTTCACGGCGCGCTGCTGGCCCGCCGCGATTCCGAGCAGCACATGCAGGAGGCCGCTCAGCACGGCATTAAGCTGATCGACCTGGTCGTCGTCAACCTGTACGAGTTCGAGAAGACCGTCGCCAACCCCGAGGTCACCTTCGCGGATGCCATCGAGCACATCGACATCGGCGGTCCCTCCATGCTGCGCTCCGCCGCTAAGAACGCCGCGAGCGTTACCGTCATCTCCGACCCGGCCGACTATGATGCCGTCCTGGCCGAGATGCACGAGACCGGTGGCTGCACCACGCTTTCCACCCGTCGTCGCCTGCAGGTGAAGGTCTACCAGACCACCGCCGCCTACGACACGGCTATCTCCCGTTGGCTTGCCGCCCAGGCAAGCGACGTGGCGGACACCTCTGCCAAGCTCGAGATCTCGCTGGAAAAGGTCGACGACCTGCGCTATGGCGAGAATCCTCAGCAGAAGGCTACGGTCTACCGCTTTGCCGAGGGCTGCGAGAACACCGCGAGCTCGCAGTTCCCGCTCGTTGGCTCCGAGCAGATCCAGGGCAAGCCGCTCAGCTACAACAACTATCTGGATGCCGACGCCGCTTGGAACCTGGTCCGCGAGTTCGACGAGCCTGCCTGCGTGATCCTCAAGCACCAGAACCCCTGCGGTTCCGCCGTTGCCGAGGACATCACGGCCGCCTACGACCGCGCCTTCGCTTGCGATCCCAAGAGCGCCTTTGGCGGCATCATCGCCTGCAACCGCGAGGTTCCCTATGAGCTGGTTGAGCACTTTGCCGATCAGAACAAGCAGTTCGTCGAGGTTATCATCGCCCCGAGCTACACTGCCGAGGCGCTCGAGCGTATGGCCAAGCGCCCCAACCTGCGCGTGCTGGCTACCGGCGGCGTGGACCACGGCGCCCAGGTGGAGCTGCGCTCCGTCGACGGCGGCATGCTGGTGCAGGAAGTCGACCACGTGACCGAGGATCCCGCGACCTTCACGTTCCCCACCGACCGCAAGCCCACCGACGCCGAGATGGCCGAGCTCGAGTTTGCCTGGAAGGTCTGCAAGGGCGTCAAGTCCAACGCCATCCTGGTCTCCAAGGGCAAGGCCGGCATTGGCATGGGCCCGGGCCAGCCCAACCGCGTTGACTCTGCGCTGCTTGCCTGCGAGCGCGCCGAGGACTTCTGCGAGCGCGAGGGCGTGGAGAAGGGCGGCTTTGCCTGCGCAAGCGACGCATTCTTCCCGTTCCGCGACAATGTTGACGTGCTTGCCGCGCACGGCGTGACCTGCATCATCCAGCCCGGCGGCTCCAAGCGCGATGACGAGAGCATCCAGGCCTGCAACGAGCACGGCATTGCGATGGTGTTTACGGGGGCCCGTCACTTCCGTCACTAATATCGTTACGCGGTTTTACCAAACCGCGTAACTGCTCGACGCTGCGCCGGCCCCAAGCACCTCATCTCGCCGCTCAAACCGTCGCTCGCGTACAGAAGTACGCGTCGCTCCTCTTTCGCGGCGACCTGAGGCACTTGGGTCCGGCTCGCTGGCTTATGCTCCACCATCGGTATTGGCTCGCCCCGAACTAAAGCTATCTATTGCCGTCCGTGCCGGTTGGTGCGGGCGGCTTTTTTGGGTATAACGGTGCGGTGTATGTTTTTGAGAAAGGTTGGATATGGCCGTTGTGGATGATGCCGAGCTGTTTGGCAATGCCGAGGATCAGCGTGCGTACGAGGACTTTTGCGCCAATCAGGAGGCGGTCGAGAAGTTTACGCTCGACAAGCCCGCGCTTGTCTGCCGTTGGCGCATGTCCAACAAAAAGGTGCCCATGCTCAACCGCCACATCCGCGCGCTGTCCGAGCGCCTGGTGCAGGGCGAGCCGCTTACCCATAACATGCTCAGCTGGGCCAAACAGCACGTTGAGTGGTCGCTTGCCGAGGGCGATTACACCGCACGCGACGGCGTGCTCATGCTGGTGATCGACATCAACGGCAACGCCGCCATGACGGTTGGGGAGTACGAGCCGCTCGCCGATACGTCGGCCAAGGCGCTGCGTGCCCGCTCCGCCGAGGCCCGCTCCGAGGCCGACGAGACCGGCGTGGCGCCCGAGCTGCTCGCCGCCGTCAACAATGGCGAGCTTGCCTTTGTGGCGCCGGCGGACGAGTGCCTGTGTGGCACGGCGACGCTCATTGAGCAGCTGGCCCAGACCAAGGGCATCCCGGTCACGCGCGTAGATATTCCCGCGCAGCTTAAGGGCGCGCTGTTCCTGGTGAGCGACGAGCACGGCGTGGTCCCCGCAACCGAGACGGACGCCGCCGAGGCCGACGCCGCCACGGTCGCCTTCTTCGCCGACGGCTACGAAAAGCTCCGCGCCTGCCGCTCCTAACCTCAAGGCGGGGTGGGCTTACTGAAGCGAGCGAGCGCGTTCGATGGCGTAGGCGAGCGACAGCTGCTCCATCTCCGGGGCGCATTTGTAGCTCAGTCCGGTGAGAGCCGTCACCTTATCGAGGCGATATCGAATCGTGTTCGGGTGCTGGCCAGTCTGCTTGGCGGTTTGCTCGATACGTCGGTCGTTCTCGATGAATGCGGCAAGCGTGGATTCCAGTTCGCTGCCATGCTCACTGTCATGCTCGCGTATCGGCGAGAGAATCGCCTCCGAGAACGATCGCATCTCCGGGGTTTCCGCAAAAGGCATCACGGTTCTCAGGATGCCGAGCTGCGTATAGCGGACGGGGCCCTCGGCTCGTTGACAAGATAGGCGCTGTGCGTAAATCGCTTGAGAGATCGCCTGCGCCACTGCCTCGTCTCCAAACAGAATATCGCTGATGCCGAGCCCTTCCGCTCCGCCATCGATACCGCTAGCCTCGATGAGCTCCGTGAGCGCCTGCACGATCCGCTCCACATCGAGCGTCTGCTCCGAGTCGCTTGTCGCTACGAATAGCAGACCTCCGTCATATGGCGCCAGCATGTTGTGGCATCCGGCGAGGGTCGATTTTGCACAGAGACGTTCGATTTGCAAAAACGTACGCGGGTCGAGGGGCTCTGCAAACGATGCGAACAGGGCGACCGCTTCGTCCAGAAATGACGGGTTGAGGCCTCGGATGCGTCGGCAGATGGACTCGGGCGATACGTCTGTCCTCAGGGCATCGATCTCGCGCTGTGCGAAGTCGATAGATGCGAGCTGCTCGATATGCCGTTTGACCTCATAGATGACGCCGTCAAAGAACAGTGAGTCGTCGGTCGTGAGAAAGACCGGGTAGTGCCGCGCGTTGGCGTAGCGGATGGCTTGGTCGGGAATCGGAATGTGCAGGACATTTTTGATGATAAGACCGCTCGTTCCCTTGGCGACGAGGTATTTCACGGCTTCAGTGATGAGGTATGGGTCGTCCTTCGTATAGAGGAAGGTGCTGAGGACGATCTCGTCTGGGCTGAAGTTGACGCGCTGGTACTTGTTCTTGAGGCCGGGCATGAGTTCATAATCGAGAATCCCGACGCCAGAGACGGCGCGCGAGACGCCATCGCTGCCGGCGATTAGACGGACCGACCCCTCATATTCCCGTGAGAAGTCCGAGATGGTGTATAGCATCAACATCACCTTGTAAATCACTACAATTAATACAGGTATAAATAGGATAATCGCACATCCGTATGCCGTTGATGCGAGAAATAATTCAAATACATGCTGATAGAACGAAAAATCAGATTGAGAATCGTTGTAGATTCCAACAAGAAATGATCCTTGGCGGCATCGTTACTAAACCGTACAGTGAAGCAACGTAAATCTTTCGCTGAGAGGAGCGATGATGGGGCAGATGGTGGTGCTATCGGCCGAGGAAGTTTCCAAGGTGCTGACGATCGAGGATGCAATCGCTGCCGTGGAGGATGCGTATCGCCAGAAGGCAACGGGCAAGGGTGTTGCGTGGCCGATGGTATATGAGCAGTTCGAACCCGGTGTGGCCGATATGGATATCCGCTCGGGCGAGTTGGCGGGAAGCGGCCTCTTCGGTCTCAAGCTCACCGCCTGGTTCTCTCAGAATCCCAAAAAGGGGCTGCCCGAGATCTTTGGTACCACGCTGCTGTGCGACAACGCGACGGGTGAGCCGTTGGCGCTGCTCAATGCCTCTGCTGTCACTGGACTTCGCACCGGTGCCGCCGCTGCGCTCGGTGCCAAGTGGCTGGCTCGGGCGGATGCATCCAAACTGCTTGTTGCGGGTGCCGGCCATATGAGCACCTATATGGTGGCGGGCGTGCTCGCCGCCTGTCCCAAAGTGAGCGAGGTCAAGGTGTGGGAGCCGGTTTCCGATGCCGCGCCCGAGGCCCGCGTCGAGCGCATGCGAGACGAGGTCGCCCATATCTTGGGCGCCTGCGAGCATGCTCGCGAGGCATCCACCTATTCCATCGGGGCGACGGCCGACGGCCAAGGTGCCGCGGCAGAGGCCGACATCATCGTGACGATCACGCCGGCGACCAAGCCCATCATCCCCGATGCATGGGTACGCCCCGGTACGCATATCTCCTGCGTCGGTGCCGACATGCCCGGCAAGCAGGAGCTCGCCTCGGCGCTTGTCGCCCGTTCCGCTGTTTACGTCGACGACCGCGAGCAATCGGTCGAGTCCGGCGAGCTGGAGATTCCGGCTGCCGAGGGTGCCATCACGCCCGAGGACATCAAAGCGGAGCTCGGCGAAGTCATCGCCGGTACGGCTACGGGGCGTTCGGATGACGAACAGGTGACAGTGTTCGATACGTCGGGCATCGCCGTTCAGGACCTTTCGGCATCGAAAATCGCCTACGACCGCGCCGTCGAGGCGGGGCTGGGCACCGTGGTGGAACTGTAAGAAAGCCAAGGAAAGGAAACGACAATGCAGATCAAGGATTTCGCTGTCGAGCAGTGGATGAACGAGTGGGAGACCAAGTGCACCCACAACGTTGCAGAGACGTGCGTCTACTCCCTCACGCTTGACCAGCTGTTCGAGCTTACGAATACCGACAAGAAGGCGTGGCTCGATAGCCTGTGCTCGCGCCGATTCACCTACGGAGACATCGAGGGGCAGCCCGGCTTCCTCGAGGGGGTCGCGCGTCTCTATAAGACGGCCGAGCCCGGGCATATCGTGCCCACGCACGGCGCGACCGGTGCCAACTCCCTGGTTATTTCCACGCTCGTCGAACCGGGCGATCATGTAGTCTCCGTCAAGCCCACCTACCAGCAGCTTTACTCGATTCCCGAGATGTGCGGTGCGAAGGTCGATATCCTTCAGCTCGATCGCAAGAACGGCTACCACGTCGACGTCGACGCGCTCGATGCCCTGGTGACCGACGATACCAAGCTCATCTGCATCAATAACCCGGACAACCCCACGGGCGCCCTGCTCGACACCGATACCCTCAAGGCGATTGTCGAGGTTGCGCGCAAACACGACGCATGGCTGCTCTGCGACGAGGTCTACCGTCTGCTTACTCAGACGGATGAATACTGCGAGTCCGTGATCGACCTGTACGACAAGGCTGTCGTCACCGCATCCATGTCCAAGGTCTGGTCGTTCGCCGGCCTGCGTCTGGGCTGGGCGGTCACCAAGAGCCCAGAACTTCGTCGCGCGCTGCTCTCGCATCGCGACTACAACCTGATTTCCGCCGGCATATTCAGCGAGACGGTGGCGGAGCTGATTTTGGGCAACGCTTCCGTGATTCTTGAGCGCAGCCGTCGCATCGTCCGTCAGAACCTTGCTGTTCTGGAGAAGTGGGTCGAGAGCGAGCCACACCTGTCGTTCGTCAAGCCCGAGGCGGGTACCACCGCGCTCGTGTATTACGACTATGACATCGACTCCAGGACGTTCTGCATCGACATGATTAAGAAGTCCGGCGCGCTCGTCACCCCGGGCGATTGCTTCGAGGAGCCCAAGAGTATGCGCATCGGCTATGCATACTCCGATAACACCGACGATTTGCAGAAGGGCCTGGATGCCATCTCCGCGTACATGCGTACGCTCGAGTAGAGGCTCGAGGCTCGAGGTCGAAGTGACGGGGCCGATCGGTTTAGGACCGAGGGCCCCTATTTTCTCTCAAGGCTACCGAACACTTTTGTCATATTAGGTGCCCACGGGGTCGTATCGCCGCGACGCCGTGGGCATAATGGTGTGGAAGGTGCAAGTTACGCGAAATGGGAGGACACATGGCGCTGATCTATGTCGTTGAGGACGACGAGCCCATTCGTCGTGAGCTTGTCGACATTCTTGCCCGCGCCGGGTTTGAAATCGAGGCCTGCGAATCGTTTAAGCATGTCTCGCGCGATATTCTCGCCGCCGCGCCCGACCTGGTGCTGCTCGACCTCACGCTTCCCGTCAAGGACGGCCAGCATATCTGCCATGAGGTTCGCCGCGAATCCGAGGTTCCCATCATCGTCCTCACGTCGCGCACGACCGAGATTGACGAGGTCATGGCCATGACGCTCGGCGCGGACGACTTTGTTCCCAAGCCCTACA
>USHR01000082.1 GCA_900554495.1 uncultured Collinsella sp. | reverse complement strand
CTCGTGGGCTCGGAGATGTGTATAAGAGACAGGCAGCGGCTATGCCGGCAAAGAGCCCTACACCTGCTCGAGCGAGCCCTATCCCTGGAACGGGCAGATGGACTCCATTGAGATTAAGGTGCCCGGCCTGGCAGGCGTGGTGCTTAAGCGCCGCGGTCCCAGCAGCTACAAGCCGCCCGTGGTCGAGGAGCCTAAAAAGGTGACGCGCAAGCGCACGTCCTCGGTGAAGCCCAAACCCGCGGCTGCTAAGAAGGCTCCGGCCAAGACAAAGGCCAAGACCGCCGCAAAGCCCGCTGCTAAGGCTACCGCGACCAAAAAGCCGGCTGCCAAAAAGGCCGCTACCAAGGCCAAGTCTGCTCCTATTAAGCCGTCTGCCAAGGATGCGTAACAAAGCCGTTACAGCTGTAACTACCCGCCTCGCCGAGGCGTAGGATACAAGTCATAACCGTTCCGGGAGAAACATCCCCGGGGGAAAGGAACGTATGAATAAGATCTTCGACAACAAGCAGGAGTTTACCGAGCTCTATCGCGATGCTGTCATGAGCATCAGTGGCAAGAGCGTCGAGGCCGCCAGCGACCTCGACCGCTTTAACGCCCTGGCCAAGCTCGTGGCCGAGAAGGCACGCACCGTTGCCACCAAGAGTGACGCCCGCGTCACCGCCGAGGGCAAGAAGCGCGTGTACTACTTCTCGATCGAGTTTTTGATCGGCCGCCTGCTCGACAACTATCTGCTCAACTTTGGCGTGCGCGACATGGTCGCCGAGGCACTCGACGACATGGGTTTCGACCTGTCCGTCATCGAAAACCAGGAGCCCGATCCGGCGCTGGGCAACGGTGGCCTGGGCCGTCTTGCCGCATGCTTTTTGGATTCGATGGCAGCCGAGGGCATTGCCGGCTACGGCAACGGTATGCGCTACCGCTACGGCCTGTTTAAGCAGGAGATCGTCAACGGCAGCCAGGTCGAGGCCACCGACGAGTGGCTTACCCACGGCTATCCCTGGGAGGTCCGCCGTCAGGACAAGGCCGTGACCATCAAGTTTGGTGGCCATGTTGAGGGCTTTGAGGAGAACGGTCGCACGTTCTACCGCACGGTGGACACGCAGGACATCCTGGCCGTCCCTTATGACATCCCCGTTGTGGGCTATGCCGGCGAGACCGTCAACAAGCTGCGCGTCTGGGCCGCCGAGCCGGTCGAGGAGCACTTTGACCTTGAGGCCTTCAACCGCGGCGACTATGCCCTGGCCGACGCCGAGCGCGCCGAGGCCGAGGCCATCAGCGCCATCCTCTACCCCAACGACGCCGGCGAGCACGGCCGCCTGCTGCGCCTGAAGCAGGAGTACCTGTTTGTCTCGGCCGGCATCTACAGCCTGCTCGACACCTTTGAGAAGGAGCACGGCGAGAACTGGGAGCTGCTGCCGCAGTTTGTGGCCATCCACACCAACGACACGCACCCCGCCATGTGCGGACCCGAGCTCATGCGCATCCTCATCGACGAGAAGAAGCTCGAGTGGGACGACGCCTGGAACATCGTGACGCAGGTCGTGAGCTACACCAACCACACCATCCTGCCCGAGGCCCTGGAGAAGTGGCCCATCGGCATGTTCTCCAAGCTCCTCCCCCGCGTGTACCAGATCATCGACGAGATCAGCCGTCGTTGGCACGAGTCGTTCGACACCACGCAGGAGGGCTGGCAGGAGCGTCTGCGCCAGACCGCCATCCTGTGGGACGGCGAGATTCGCATGGCCAACCTGTCCGTGATTTGCAGCCACAGCGTCAACGGCGTGGCCAAGATCCACTCCGACATCATCAAGAACATCGTGCTCAAGGACTTCTATGCCCTGACGCCCGAGAAGTTCAACAACAAGACCAACGGCATCTCGCACCGTCGCTTCTTTGCCGAGGCCAACCCCACCTACGCCAAGCTCGTGACCGAGGCCATTGGCGACGGCTGGCTGAAGAACGCCTTTGAACTGGAGAAACTCAAAGAGTTCCAGAACGATACCGAGTTCCTGAAGGCCGTGGGTGCCTCCAAGCGCGCCAACAAGGAGCGCCTTGCTGCCTACGTTAAGGCCGAGACCGGTCTGGTCATTGACCCCAACACCGTCTTCGATGTTCAGGTTAAGCGCTTCCATGCCTACAAGCGCCAGCTCATGAACATCATGAAGGTGATGGACATCTACAACCGTCGCATCGCCGATCCCAACTTGCACGTAACGCCGACGACCTTCATCTTTAGCGGCAAGGCTGCCTCCAGCTACACCTTTGCCAAGGAGACCATCCGCCTCATTAACTCCGTGGCCGACGTCATCAACAACGATCCGCGCGTCAACGAGGTCATGAAGGTCTGCTTTATCCCCAACTTCCGCGTGAGCAACGCCCAGCTCATCTACCCCGCCGCCGAGATCTCGGAGCAGATTTCCACGGCCGGCAAGGAGGCCTCGGGCACGTCCAACATGAAGCTCATGATGAACGGTGCCATTACGCTGGGCACCCTCGACGGCGCCAACATCGAGATCGCCGATCTGGCCGGCCGCGAGAACGAGGCCATCTTTGGCCTGACCGCTCCCGAGGTCGAGCAGCTCTGGGCATCGAACAGCTACTTTGCGTGGGATACCCTCAACGGCGACCGCGAGCGTCTGGGCCGCGTGATGGACGAGCTCAAGGACAACACCTTTGCGGGTCTTTCGGGCAACTTTGAGAGCATCTACAACGAGCTCATGAACAACAACGACCCCGACCTGGTCATGGCAGACTTCCGCAGCTACGTGGATGCGTGGGAGAAGCTCACGGGCAGCTACGGCGACCAAGAAACCTGGAACCGCAAGGCCCTGCTCAACACCGCCTCGAGCGGCTGGTTCTCGAGCGACCGCACCATTCGCGAGTACCGCGACGAGATCTGGCACGCGTAAAGGTGCGCGAGCTCCCCTATGCCAGCACGGCATTACTCGGCGGGCGCGACGTTGCGCCGCGCCCGCCGCTAATGGGTTTAGGAACATCGATGACAGAAGGAGAAATCGATGAGTAAGAAAGAATGCATCGCGATGCTCCTCGCAGGAGGACAGGGCAGCCGATTGGGGGCACTCACCCAAAAGATCGCTAAGCCGGCGGTTAGCTTTGGTGGCAAGTTCCGCATTATCGACTTTTCGCTCTCCAACTGCTCCAACTCGGGCATCGACACGGTGGGCGTTCTGACGCAGTATCGCCCCTACCTGCTGCATGCCTACGTGGGCTCTGGCGAGGCTTGGGATCTAGACAGCCGCGACGGCGGCGTTTCGATCCTGCCGCCGTACGAGACGCAGACCGGCGGCGCATGGTATGCGGGCACGGCCGACGCCATTACGCAGAACCTGGACTACATCAAGGCCAACGACCCCAAGTACGTCCTGATTCTTTCGGGCGATCACCTGTATCGCATGGACTACCGCAAGATGCTCAAGACGCACATTGAGAACAACGCCGACCTCACGGTGAGCGTTATGCCTGTGCCGTGGGAAGAGGCCAGCCGCTTTGGCATCCTGACCACCGACCCCGAGGACGGCCGCATCACCAAGTTTACCGAGAAGCCCGAGAAGCCCGATTCGAACCTCGCGTCCATGGGCATCTACATCTTCTCGGCAGACGTGCTGATCGAGGCGCTCGAGGCGGACGCCCTGGACCAGCGCTCGAGCCACGACTTTGGCAAAGACATCATCCCCAAGTTGCTCGGCGAGGGCAAGCGCCTGTACAGCTACGAGTTCCACGGCTTTTGGAAGGACGTCGGCACCATCGCCAGCTTCCACGAGACCTCGATGGACCTGCTGGGCAACAACCCCGAGTTCGATCTGTTTGACAAGCACTTCCCCATCATGTCCAACATCACCACGCGTCCGCCGCACTACATTGGTCCGGACGGCCGCTTGGACGACTGCCTGGTCTCCAACGGCTGCAAGATCTACGGCACCGCACGCCACTCGATCCTTTCGACCGATGTCATCATCGAGGAGCGCGCCGTGGTCGAGGACTCCGTGCTGCTGCCGGGTGCGCACGTTAAGAGCGGCGCGCACATCTGCCGCGCTATTTTGGGCGAGAACTCCACGGTCGAAGAGGGCGTGAAGCTCGGCTCTGTCGATACCACCAAGGATACGGCCGTCGTTGGAAATGACGTCGTTATCGGGAAGGGGGAATGATCCGATGATCAATCGCAAGGCCATCGGTTATATCACCGCTAACTACTCTTCGAGCTACGGTAGCGTGCTGCTCAAGGACCGCCCCATCGCGTCCGTTCCCTTTTTGGGCCGCTACCGCCTGATCGACTTTCCGCTGTCCAACATGATGAATGCCGGCATTAAGACCGTCGGCGTCGTCATGCCGGGCAACTACCGCTCGCTGATCGACCACGTTGGCTCGGGCAAGGACTGGGGCCTGGACCGCAAGAAGGGCGGCCTGTTCATGGTGCCCGGCAACGCGTATGGCACCACCAAGGGCGGCATGCGCTTCCTGCTGCGCGACATCATCTCCAACAAGACGCTGTTCCAGCGCTCGGACAAGCCCTATGTTGTGATGATGGGCACCAACATCATCTTTAACATGGATCTCAACACCATCATCGACGCGCACGAGAACTCCGGTGCCCAGATGACCGTGGTGTACTGCAAGGCCACGCGCAACGTCGATGACGAGACCAAACTCGAGATTAACGAGAACGGTCGCCTGACGGGCGTGAGCGCTGGCGTCGCGTACGGCGACAACGCCTCTATGGACTGCTGCATCGTCAACCGCGAGACGCTGCTCGAGATTATCGACCACTACCAGGCCGCCGACTATCTGGACCTGCTCGAGGCACTCCAGGGCGACTTTGGCAACATCGACGTGTGCAGCTACGAGTACAAGGGCGAGGTCGTGGGCGTGTTTAGCGAGAAGTCGCTGTATCGCCGCAGCATGGACCTGCTTGACCAAACCGTGGCCGACCAGCTCTTCGATTCCGAGCGCCCGATCCTGACCAAGGCTCACGACGTGCCGCCTTCGCGCTATGCGACCGGTAGCCACGCGTGCAACTCGATCATCTCGGCCGGTTGCATCATCAAGGGCACCGTGCGCAACTCGATCCTGTCGCGCGGCGTTGTGGTCGAAGAGGGCGCATCGGTGACCAACTCGATCATCAACCAGAGCTGTGTCATCAAGAGCGGCGCCCGCGTCGAGAATGCCATTCTGGACAAGAACAATGTGGTTCCCACCAACACCGAGCTTCGCGGCACGCCCGAGAACATCCTGGTGCTGGGCAAGGCTCCGTTAACTTCCGACACCACCATCGTACGTTAACGTTGGCACCGCAACATCGCTCGTAACATGTAGAATAGCCGCCCGGTTAGCGCCAGGCGGCTATTCTCGAATTGCAACATGGGAGACAATATGGCAGATTCCAGCAAAAAGATGCAGATCGTGTTTGCCTCGGCCGAGTGCGCACCGTTTGTTAAGACCGGTGGCCTGGGCGACGTGGCGGGCTCGCTGCCTGCGGCGCTTGTACGCGCCGGCGCCGAGGTCATCGTGATGGTGCCCAAATACGCCACCATCAAGGACGAGTACAAGGCGCAGATGGAGCACTTTTCCGACTTTTACGTGAGCCTGGGCTGGCGCAACGAGTACTGCGGGCTGGAGAAGCTCGAGCACGACGGCGTCACCTATATGTTCGTGGACAACGAGCGCTACTTTGCGCGCGATTATCCGTACGGCTTCTTCGACGACGGCGAGCGCTTCGCGTTCTTCTCCAAGGCCATTACCGAGAGCCTGCAGCACCTGCCCGAGGGCTTTGAGTGCGACATCCTGCACTGCAACGACTGGCAGACGGCACTGGCGCCCGTGTTCTTGCGCGAGTTCTACCAGGGCCTGCCGCTGTACGACCGCGTCAAGACTGTGTTCTCGATCCACAACGTGGCGTTCCAGGGCCAGTTTAGCGACACCGTGATGGAGGACATCCTGGGTGTGGCGCATATTCCCGCGGCCGCCACGCAGTTGCGCTGCGACGCCTGCAGCATCAACTACATGCTGGGCGCGCTGCACTATGCCGACGCCATCACCACGGTGAGCCCCACCTATGCGGGCGAGATCCAGACGCCCGAGTTTGGCGAGGGCCTGGACGGTGTGCTGCGCGAGCGTTCCTACGCGCTGCAGGGCATCCTCAACGGCATTGACGTGGCGGCCTTTGACCCGGCAACCGACAAGCGCATTGCCGCCAACTACACGGTTGAGGACCGTTCCGGCAAGGCCGTGTGCAAGGCCAAGCTACAGGAGGAACTGGGGCTCGAGGTGCGCGACGACCGCCCGCTTATGGTGATGGTCACGCGCCTGACGCGCCAGAAGGGCCTGGACCTGGTCATGTACGCGCTCGACCGCATCCTGTCCGGCGGCGTTCAGGTGGCCGTGCTGGGCACCGGCGACCGCGACTACGAGGACGGTCTGCGCTACTTCCAGGACAAGTACCCCGGCACCATGGCCGCGCGCATCGAGTTCGATCCGGCGCTGTCGCAGCGTATGTATGCCGCCGCCGATATGTTCCTAATGCCTTCGAAGTTTGAGCCCTGCGGTCTGTCGCAGATCATCGCCATGCGCTACGGCACCCTGCCCATCGTGCGCGAGACCGGTGGCCTGAAGGACACCGTGATCCCGTATAACGAGTTTACCGGCGAGGGCACGGGCTTCTCGTTTAGCAACTTTAACGGCGACGAGATGGGTGACGCCGTGTTCCGCGCGGCACGCCTGTTCTGGGATAATCGCGAGGCCTGGGATCAGCTGGTCACACAGGCCATGAGCCAGGACTTTAGCTGGACGCGCTCGGCCGATAAGTATCTGGACCTGTACTTCTTTATGCACCCGGAGATTGAGCGCCCGGCGGCTGTGGAGGCTGCCACGGCCATAGAGGAGCCGGTTGCTGATGAGGCCGAGCCTGCGGCGCCCGTTAAGGAGCCCGCTGCTGCTGAGGAGCCCAAGGTCGAGGAGAAGCCGGTTGAAGCTGACCCCGTTAAAGCCGATCCTGAGGTGAAGGTCGAGGCTACTCCCGAGCCCGAGCCTGAGGTGAAGCCCGCGGCCAAACCTGCCGCCAAGAAGACGACGGCTCGCAAGACGACGGCTCGCAAGACGACGGCTAAGAAGGCTACGACCACGAAGGCCGCTGAGAGCAAGACCACCGCTGCCAAGGCAACTACTGCCAAGGCATCGACCACGCGCAAGCGCACGACCGCCGCTGCCAAAAAGGCCGCCGAGGCCGAGGCTGCCCCCGAGGTAAAGGCCGCTGCCGAGACTAAGCCTGCGGCAAAGGCTCCGGCCAAGACCGCTGCCAAGAAGACGGCTGCAACCACCAAGAAGGCAACGGCAGCCAAGAAGACCACGGCTACGAAGTCGACAACGGCCAAGGCCGCTACGACGAAGTCCGCCGCGAAGACGGCCCCGAAGGCTGCTGCAAAGCCCGCCGCCAAGGTCGAGGAGGCGCCCTCCGAGCCCAAGGCCAAGGCAGCTGTCGAGGCAAAGCCGGTCGCCAAGACCACCACACGCAAACGCGCCGCGACGACGGCCAAGAAGACCACGACCAAGGCTACTGCTCCCAAGGCAGAGGCTAAGGCCGAGGAAAAGCCCGCAGTAAAGGCCGAGCCGACTCCGAAGGCTACGGTAAAGACCGAGCCCGCCAAGGAGACCCCGGTCTCCCCCGCCGTTTCGGCCGAGGAAAAGGCTCCGACCAAGAAGACCTCCGTCCGCAAGGCAACGGCCACCCGCAAGCGTCACTAGTCAGGACGATTAAAACTTAATCCTCAACGCAAAAGAGGGCGCCCCAACCAGGCGCCCTCTTTTGCGTTGAACTTCGCATTAAAAAGAGGGCCGGTTTACTACGACAAAATGGCTCCTGCCGACCACGGCGAGTAATCTTCGAAATTAAGAACGCTTCTACCTGCACTGATAATTGTTCTCGGGGGAAGCGGGCACTGCGGGGCGCGGCAA
>USHR01000081.1 GCA_900554495.1 uncultured Collinsella sp. | reverse complement strand
ATCGACGCGGTAATCGAAGGCTGCGACACAAAGAGTCGGCGCGAGGCCTCGGTGATGCTGCCGCATTCGGCAACTTTGACGACATATCTGAGCTGCTGGAGCTTCATGGCTGTCTCCTTAGCTGTTCGCGAAATTCGCGTCGGCTGCACCCTCCTGACGCATAAACGGCGGCATCTCCCCCGTCGCGGCGCAGGCGGCAATCTGATGCAGAGCCCCGGCGACCGCATCATCTGCCGCGGCGCCGATATGCCAGCGCGCGGCAGCCGTGACGGCCTCATTGGCATTGGCGACTGCAACGGAGTTGGGAACGGCATCGATCATGGGCAGATCGTTATCGGAATCGCCGAATACGGCCACCTCGTCGGGCGTCAGGCCCAAGGCGCGCGCCAGCTCCAGCGCAGCGCAGCCCTTGTCCCAACCATCCGGAAGGATGTCGAACAGGCGCACTCGGTTGTTGGGAAACACGAGCGAGAGTTCCGGCACCTCAGCGGCAACGCGCTCGCGTAGCTCCGCGAGCTCCTCACGCGAACGGGCACTCCAGATATTCGCCTTAAACACCGACGCGTCATCGACGACGGGACGGCACGGGGCCTCTTCGCCTTTGAGCCACGCATTGCCGCCCGACTCCATAGCGCGACGCACACGCTCGGGATTGCTCGTCACGCAATAGGCATCGTTGCCCCAAAAGTCATCGCCCAGGCTGTAGACTTTTAGAAATGTATCGTCGGTCTCTTGCTCCAGATAGTCGGCCAAACGCATCAGAGCATCGTTGTCGATTGCGCGCGAGGCGACTACTTCGCCGTCGACAAACATCACCTGGCCGTTACAGAACGCACCGGTCGAAAAACACTCGGAACGGTTTTTGAACATCCAGCCCATCGCGGACGGCTGACGACCCGAAACCGGCCCAAAGTGCAGACCCGCCGCTTGCATGGCATGAATACCCTCAATGGCGTAGTCGCTGGCGCCGTCATGCCCGGCTGGAATCAGTGTATCGTCCATATCGGTCAGCACAAGTTTAATCATAAGGCCCCCATTCGTATCGGTCCTACCTATTGTAACGACCTGCCAAAATAAACCTGTCCCTTTTTGGCAGGTGCGCTAGTATAGGGAACAACAGATTCGATGCGGGAGTGCCGGCGGTGCAAACCACAAGGCTGAGAGGGCATGGGGCCCAATCCTTTGAACCTGTCAGTTAATGCTGGCGTAGGGAGCATGCCGCCTTTACAGGGGCGCTGTCTATGCACAGCGCCCCTTTTCTATGCCAAGGAGGCATGTGCAGTGATTGATTCGGAACAGCTTAAGCAACATATGGTCAAGGCCGTAGAGGAAATTCGCGCCACCAATCCGATGGCCGGCTCCATCACCAACACGGTGACGATCGACTTTGTCGCCAACGCACAGCTCGCCGTGGGCGGATCGGCCGCCATGGTCTATCTGCCCGACGAGGGCGAAGCGCTCGTTGCCGGCGGCGGCGCCATCTATCTCAACATGGGCACGCTCTTCCCTATCTACGAGCAGACGATTCCCCGCGCGGCGAAGGCGGCACACGACGCCGGCAAGCCCTGGGTGCTCGATCCGGTGGGCCTGGGTATCGGCAGCCTGCGCACCCAGCTGGTAAACGAGCTCAAGCAGTACAAGCCCGCCATCGTGCGCGGCAACGCCTCCGAGATTATCGCACTCGCCGGCCTGTGGGGTCTTGAGGGCGAGGCGGCTGATCTGAGCCGCGTGCGTGGTGTCGATACCACCGACACGGTCGACGCCGCCCGCGATGCCGCCGTGGCGCTCGCTCGCCACACCGGTGGCGCCGTTGTGGTCTCGGGCGAAGTCGACCTGATCACCGACGGCACGACGGTGGCCAAGTCCCACGGTGGCAGCCCGCTCATGTCCAAGATCACCGGCTGCGGCTGCTCGCAGGGCGGCGTGCTGGCCGTGTACGCCTGCGCCGCCGACCCGTTTACGGCAGCCGTCTGCGGCACCGCCGTCTACAACGTGGCCGGCACGCGTGCCGCCGCTGTCGCCGACGCCCCGGCAAGCTTTAAGGTCGCCTTTATCGACGAGCTCTACCGCGCAACCGCCCAAGACATCGCCGATAACCGACTCGAGCTCGAGGAGGCATAGGCCATGTCCGAGCCCGCAACCAATGCCGGCATGAACACGCTCGTCGCCGTGGCCATCGCCCCGTGCGGCACCGGCGATGAGCTATCCGCCGAGGTCGCCGAGGTCGTGCGTGTCATTCGCGAGAGCGGCCTGCCCAACCGCACCACCTCCATGTTCACCGAGATCGAGGGCGACTGGGACGAGGTCATGCAGGTCGTGCGCGACGCAACCTTTGTGTTGGCGAGCAAGGGCATCCGCACCGAAGTCGTGCTCAAAGCCGATATTCGACCCGGATTTACCGACACCATGACCGGCAAACTCGAGCGCATGGAAGCACAGATCAAAAAGCAGGAGGAAGCACGATGAGCATCCGCGACAACCTTGATATCTCGGCCTATCTGGTACTCGGCCCCGAAAACACGCTCGGGCGCCCCGTGGGCGATGTGGTGGCCCAGGCGCTCGACGCCGGCTTTACCTGCATCCAGGTGCGCTCCAAGGTGGCAAGCGCCCGCGAGATCATTGCGCTGACCGGCGACGCCGCGCAGGCAATCGCTCAGGCCGGCAAGACCGGTCAGGTCGCCTTGCTGATCGACGACCGTCTGGACTGTGTGCTTGCCGCACGCGAGCAGGGTATTGCTGTCGACGGTGTGCACGTGGGCCAAAGCGATATTCCCGTCGAGGTCTGTCGCAAGTTGCTGGGCCCCGACGCCATCGTGGGCCTTTCGGCCCGTTGCGAGGAGATGCTCGAGTACGTCAAGACCGCCGATATGAGTTTGGTCGACTACCTTGGCATCGGCCCACTCCACGAGACCGAGACCAAGCGCGACTGCGGACGCGCGGCCGACGGCTCTATCATCACCAAGAGCTTTGAGGACCTGGCCGCGCTCCATGCGGCAAGCCCCGTGCCCATCGTGGTGGGCGGCGGCGTCAAGACGGCCGACCTTCCGCAGCTCAAGGCCACCGGCGTCGACGGCTTCTTTGTGGTGAGTGCCGTCTGCAGCGCCGATGACCCCTACGCCGCGGCCAAGGAGCTCGTAGACACCTGGCAGCAGGCATAGGCATAAGCCGAGCAGTTGCTCCGCGGCCCCATAACTTCAGCAATGGAAAACGCATCCCAGTTTGGACGTCCATTCTGGGATGCGCTTTCCGCTGAGCACGCGGCAGTTTGCCCTACTCTGCCAGATATGCCTCCAGTGCCGGCAAGGTCGCCTCCGCATCGCGGCGACCAATCTGGTAGATGCGTTCAAGTTCATCGGGCTCGCGACACAGCGACGGCACCTTCACCGATTCGCTCGGCCGCACCACAAAGATCTCGCCGGCAGCCTCGCGACGTGCCAGGTCATCGAGCGTGGTATTGTAGACCTCATGCCGATGCTCAAGCGCTGCGACAAACTCCGGATAGTGACGGAACACGCGTCGCAGCATGGGCATCACGCTGTTGGGCTGCTTCACAAAGCCCGCTGGCTGCGTGAGTACCACGATATTGCGGTCATACCCCTGCGCAAACAGCCATGCGCTGGGAATAGAATCAGCCACGCCACCATCCAGATACTTATGCCCGTCAATAGCAACGGGACGCGTCGCCACGGGAATTGCCGACGACGCCCGGATCCACTCGATATCGCGCTCGTCGCCATACGGCAGATCGTGATAGACGGCCTTGCCCGTCTCGATATCGGTACACACGCACGTAAACCGCATGGGGCAGGCGCGATATGTCTCCAAATCGATGGGATCGCGCTCGATGGGCACCTCGTGATAGGCAAAATCGGCATTGAACATGTCGCCGGTTCGCAACCAGCTCGTCACGCTCGCATAGCGCTTATCGGCACAATAGGCTTTGTTGTAGCGAATGGCGCGGCCGATCTGGCGCGATTTAAAGTTGTAGCCAAACGCCGCGCCCGCCGAGACACCCACCATATGGTCGCAAGTTAAGCCATGCTCCATCCATACGTCGAGCACGCCCGCCGTATACATGCCGCGGTAGCCGCCTCCCTCGAGTGCCAGCCCCACCGTGCGCGTCGTATCCGGCTGTGCCATGCGACCATCTCCGTTCCTGCGTTTAAAACCGGAACAAGTATACCCGTCAACATATATCGTCTCAGTCGCATTTTCATCGAACATCGCATCGTCGCGCTACCGCCTGTCGAATAATAGCCGCCCACAGCATGTGCACCCATATATAATTCTGCACTGTTGTTTATACTACTCAGCAGTTATCAACAGCGAACATTAGCCGGTAAATTAACCCAACAACGCAGCAAGGCGGGGGCCTGGATACACGCAAAGCGCCAAACAACAACGCGTGTGCACAACGAGCTCGCCCGACGCAATCCGCCCGACCTCAGAAAGCCGCTTACGACATGGATACTGTCAGCAATTACACCGAAACGCTCGAAAAGACCGTCCGTGACCTTCTCGAGCGTCAGGATGATCTGATTAGGACCGCCTTTACCGACCAGCTTACCGGACTTGGCAACCGCGGCGGCTTTGCCCGCTCCCTCGAGGAGCTCTGGGAGCAGGACATCCCCGTTACCATGGCGTTCATCGACATCGACAATCTCAAGCACTGCAACGACGTCTTTGGGCATGACGAGGGCAACCGCTATATCTTGCAGGTAAGCCTCTATCTCAAACTGTATATGAAAGTGGACGAAGCGGCGTTTCGCATAGGCGGCGACGAGTTTGCCATCCTATCTACGATTGCGACCGAGGACGACCTCGCCGAACGTCTGGAACACTGCCGAACGGTCCTGCTCAAAAACAACGATTCCGAGATGCCCCGCTCGTTTAGCTATGGAGTGTCGTATGCCGACCCCGCCCTGGGCGAAGCCCCCAATCGCATGACGCTCGATGCCGACCATCGCATGTACGACTACAAGCTACGTCATGCCATGCACCTTGATCGACGCAATATCACGCAAGTCCACGCCGACGACTTCGAAATAAGCGATCGCATTTTCGATGCCTTTTCGATGCTCAACGAGGGCCGCTATTTCTTTATCGAGAACTTGGACAAACATCGCACCCTTTGGTCACAAGGCGCCTTGCGCGATCTTGGCCTTCCCTCGGAGCACATAGACAACTGTCGCGATTACTGGAAAACGCGCGTGCATCCCGATGACCTTGAGGCCTACATCAACGACATAGACCAGGTCTATAACGGCACCAAGCACCGTCGCGTCATGCAGTATCGTGTGCGCAACGCCACAGGCGACTACGTGCTCTGCCGTGCTCGCGGGTTTCGCATCGACGGCGACGAAAATGTCCCCTCGCTCTATGTCGGCGAGCTCGTCAACCACTCACTTGCCGAAACCGTCGACGCCGCGACAGGCCTCGGCACCCAGCGCATGTTGGTCAATGCCATCGACGCCTGTCGTTGCGACCGTTGCGAGACGGGCCTTATAGCGGTGCGCGTTCGTGGCACGACAAAGCTCAACGAGCTCTATGGAGCCGAGGCGGTCGACAGCATGCTTGCCGAATACGCAGGCCGCATGCTGTCGATCACCCGCGGCAGGAGCAGGGTCTACCGTTCACGAAGCGTCCAGTTTGTCGTGCTCAGCAACGATTTGGACCACGAGGCATTCGAGCAACTGACCCGCCACCTTAAAGAGGCCGTTTTCGCTCCTGTTCGAATCGCAGGCGACACCATTACTCCCGTCTGTCTTGTCGTCCCGGCATTTTACGAGCACTTAACCCATCAGGCGACCGCCGTTTTAGGCGAACTCGACCGTCGCCTTCGCACGGCCGGCGGGCTTGTTCCCAACGACAGCCTCCCCATACCCGAGGCTGAGCGCAAAAGCGCCATCGCCGAACGTATCGACTCGCTCACGGGCCTCTATCGACCCAGCGAGTTTATGCGGCGCGCCAACGCCTTCATCAAGGCAAGGCGCGACGGTGCTTGGTGTATCGCCACCGTCGACATGGGCCACATGCGCCTATTTAACGAATGGTATGGACAGGCCGAAGGCGACCGCCTGCTTGCCGATGTGGGCACGGTCCTCAAGGACATCGAGAATGCCGACATGGGCGTCGCAGGGTACTGGGGCCAAGATGACTTTTGCATACTCATCCCCTTTAAGCACATCACCGTCCATCAAATCTACAACCGCGTTCGCGAGGCAGTAGCCAGGCATGATGGCGGCGTAGGTTTTTGGCCGTCCATGGGCGTTTACCCCATCGATTCCAATGAGGAGATCACCATCGATGCGCAGGCAAAGGCCATGTTTACCAATCGGCGCGCAAAAAACGACTTTAAGGAGCGCATTGCCATTTTTTGCCCCGAGGAGTACAAGCGCGAAATCGTGTTCAACCGCACGCTGACCGAATTCCAGTACGCGCTGTCAAATGGTCGCATCACGTACTATCTTCAGCCCCAGGTCGATATGGAAACCGGCGAGATTATTGGCGCCGAAGCATTCACCCGCTGGATTGACAAGGACGGCTCTCTCATTTCGCCCGCAACGTTTATCCCCGCACTCGAGGAAAGCGGCTTTGTAGTGACGCTCGACAAATATGTTTGGCAGGGCGTCGCCATGTGGCTCCGCGAGCGCCTCAATCGAGGACTTCGCGTGGTTCCGATTTCCCTCAATGTGTCGCGCGTAGACATTCTTGCCTGCGATGTCGCCGAGCATATGGGGTCGCTCGCCGCCCAGTACAACCTGCCGCCCGAACTCATGCACATCGAGATCACCGAGACCGCCTATACCGGAGAGTCCGAGGCCGTGGATAAGCTGACCGCGGATCTGCACACCCGTGGCTTCTCGACCTACATGGACGATTTTGGCACCGGCCAGTCCACGCTCGCGATGCTCAAGAACGTCAACGTCGACGTCATCAAGCTCGACCGCACCTTTGTGCCCACCGACCGCGATCAAGGCCGCAGCGCGCAGATCGTGTCATCGATGCTCGAGATGGCGCAGTCGCTCCATCTGCCCGTCGTGGTTGAAGGCGTCGAGACAAATGAGCAGGCAAACATGCTACGACAAATGGGCGCCCGCTACGCTCAGGGCTTCCTCTACTACCGTCCCATGCCGGCGAAGGATTTTGAGGCATTGCTCGATGGTGGCAATAACAACTGACACGCTCGCGCGCAAAACGCCACCGCCGAAGGGGGAATTTGCCTCCATTAGTTAACTTATATCCCCAATTCAAACCGAATTGGGGATATGATACAAACCATTGTTCCGCCCAAGGAGGTTATCCATCATGAACGAGTCGTATCGTATGGGCGAGCAATCGATTATTGCCTATCTTCAGCGACTTGCGAATGGCATCTTGACCGCCGAACTCGATGTTGCCGCGCTGCCTGCTGAGCTACGCGCCGTTGGTGAGCAACTGCAAAAGACGCATGCCATCCTGCAACAAGAGCGCCAGCTGCTTGAGCGTAACGCCTATATCGACCCGCTCACCAACTTGGGCAACCGCAACGGATTCGACCGTCACGTCGAGCAACTCTGGCGCAAAGGCGACCCCTTCACCTGCGCCTATATTGACATCGACCATCTCAAACATTGCAATGATAGGTTTGGCCACGCCGAAGGCAATCGCTATATTCTGAGCATCTGCCGCACGCTCTCCGAAACCATGGAGCACGATGAGATGCTGTTCCGTATCGGTGGAGACGAGTTTGTGCTCATCTCGCTCTCCGCAAACGAGATTGAACTCGAGCAGCGCTTGGAGCAGGTACGTACCAGGCTGATCGAGGCGAGCTCAGGTGGCAAGGCGCCCATGATCGGCAGCTTTAGCTTTGGCTGCTCGCGCGTCGATCCACTTGCCGGCGACACGCGTCGCCAGATGACGATGGATGCCGATCGCAAGATGTATCGCTATAAGCTTATGCATCGTGTGCAGCAACCGAAAGACA
>USHR01000080.1 GCA_900554495.1 uncultured Collinsella sp. | reverse complement strand
ATTGCTTGATACCGCATACCGAAGTCTCGCACTTTTCTGTGGCAAAGTGCGCTATAGGAGGGGGCCGGCGGCTTTGTATTTGGTCCCGAAAATTGGCTTTGACCTGCTGGTTTTATAGGGATGAAAAAGCCGGGCTCCCCTATTGGGGAAGCCCGGCAGTGCGTGTTGAAACCGTGAAGAGGTGTCCTTTCCAACGTATAGGAGACACCACCCCTAGCAATAACTAGCTATTGAGTTTGTTAATGTCGTCGTCGGTGATGGCGCCTTCCTGGCTGGACGATTTGTCCTCGGAGGATGCGGTCTCATTGTTGGAATCGGAGGACTCGCTGCCGGAGGACGTGGTCTCACTGGACTCAGAGTCGCCCGGCTGCACGTTAGCGCCCGAAACCGTCTTAGTGGTGAGGTCGTAGGGCATCGTGCCATACCAGACGCAGTGGACCGCCTCGAGCGTGCCGTCGGCCGTAATACCGTCGAGGGCATCGCTCACGGCACGGCACAGTTCGTCATTGGACGAGAGGCCCACAACACCAAGCGTCGAGGGCGCCTCGAGCGCACCGACATAGGAGACCTCGCTCATCAGGCGTGCAAGGTAGCCGCCGGCCGTGGAGTCGCAGATCACATAGTCGACCTCGCCGGACTCGAGCGCCTCAAAGCACTCGTTGATGTTGGAGTAGGTCTTTTGGTTGGCGGTAATGCTCTGCTTAGCAAGCGCCTCCTGCGAGGCCGAGGACATCTGGACACCCAGGGTAGACGTGTTAAGGGTATCGGTGGAAACGCTTAGCGACCCACCATCGCTGGTTTTACCGAACACGGAAGCGGCATCGTACAGGCAGGTGCCGAGCGAGCTAATGTCCCCGTCCGTGGAGTTAATCTCGCCGATAAAGATATCGGCCTTTTTGTCGCCGAGCGCGGAACCTGCCGAGGACGCATCGACAAAGGCGACCTTAAGGCCCATGCGGCTTGCGAGGGCGCGGGCGGCGTCAACCGCATACCCCGTGAGCTCGCCGTCGGCGTCCTGCATGGCCTGCGGCGCATCGGAAGTATCGAGGGCGACCGTCAGGGTTCCGGGAGTGACCAGGGCATCGTCCGACACCGCCGGCGTGACGGTCTCGTACTCGATCTGGTCGATCGTGGGAGTCGTGAACGTAGACAGCGGGTTGAACGCGCATCCGCTCAGGCCCAAAACGGCGATGACCGCTGCGGTCCCAGCACCTAACCGAGCCGCGTGCATCAAGCTGCCCCTCACCATGTCCACTACCCTGCCTTCTGTGTCGTATACGATCCGTGCGTTGCGCGGAATATCAGGTTGTTCCCACCAGCTGACCTGGTATTTGACCCCACACTTGCGCACCGGGGTGTTTGCTCGGGAGGCCGCAGCCACCTTCACGACTGGCCCGCTCGCCCGCGAGGCGGTATTGCCCCAAAGAAAGTAGAACGGACGGTGCGGCTTACATCTAGGACGCGCCATGATCGCGCCGCGCGCACGCGGTCGCTTACGTGGATCCCTTTGACCGCGTCTGTCTTGGACTAGGACGGGCATTTCGTCCGCCCGCAACCACAGCCTGGTAGGAACGAAGCGCATTATAGCTAAGTTCAAGCTAAAGTTTAAGGTTAGGGGCGTTATTCGCATCGCGAGTACAGATTTCGCAGGTCAGGACGGGCCGCACGCGCTCTGATTGAGCCCGTCGCTCCCCTATGGAAAGCCCCAACACACCCGTCTTAGGGCGCCGTGGCCAAAAAATAGCAAATATGAGTACTGTTACCAATTTAGTAGCAGGAGTTTTTGGCTCTGCAAGCTGTTTTCACGCTCTATAACGTCAGATTGATGCCAGGATATTCCACATTTGTTTAATAACTTTCTAATTTACGCCATCTTCCAGTCCCAAAATCCCTGATTTTGCTGTTACTGAATTTGTAGCAGTACTCATATTTGCTATTTTTTGGCCAGAGCATATATCCAACCCCCTGTTTCAGAGCATTGTTAGGCGGGTTTAAGCCCAAAACACGCCCGCAGCGTGTTAAGCAGCGCCTCTTGCTTTTTCCTGCGGGCATCGACACGATTCCGGTACCGCTTTCGCATACGCTGGTGGATGCGCCATGCGAGTGCTTCCATCGCTTCCATGTCACAGAGCATTTCGTTGTTGACCGTCGCGACCTCGATTCCCATAGTAATCAAGCCCGTGTTGCGCTTTTCATCATGGATACGTCCCCTCCGAGAAGAATGGCCCAGCTCACCGTTGTATTCCAAGTCAAACCGGGCTGCTTCCTGAAAGGCATCGCAAACCGCATGCGGCATCCCCGAGATCGCCTGTGCACGGTCGTTGAACTCGATCTTGTAGTCGGTCTTAAAGGGACCACAGGCAAATCCGCCATAGGAAAACGGAAGCGAAAACATGGCAAGCATGATGCACTCCATGGGTGAACGCAGGTTTTCCGACAGATAGGGACACAGCCGCCGCAGCTGCTTGGCCGCGCTCCCCTTGCATGCCGCGAGGTAATCTACCAGGCAATCGGGTGTCAGCACGGACTCGACCTCAAAGTAACCGACATCTGGCGGCTGGTCTTTGTCCTTTGCCAATTTGTTCACGACAGGCGATGTGTAGGGAGGTAGATACTGCCCGCGGTCACTCAGCGAAATCTTAGAGCACAGCTCCTGGGCCAGGGCAAATGCCTGGATACAGCCGACCTCGCGCGCGACGGCTACGCAAAGGGCCTCGGGAGATAGACTGTACACCCCCGGTTCCACCTCTAGAATCGAGCCGGCGGGCAACTCGGAGCATACGGACCAGCTCACGCCAAGAATACGGCGGCGCTGCGCTGCAGACCCTACCAGCAAGCACAAATCCTCTTGCGCCTCGCCGCTTGCGGCCCCAATCCGCACCAAATCGGGAAGATAGATGTCCTCGGTCGAGGGCGACGATGTGCGCAGCACACGGCGCTCTTCATCGGGATTAAGGTCCTTCCAGCTTATGTAGCCCATCTGCCGGCGCTCGGCGCGCATCATGCGTAGCGCCGAGGCGCCAGTTAGGATTACGGAAGCCGCTAGCTGCTCTTTTGTCGGTTTGTTGCACTGCCTGATTGTTACCGCCACACGAATCACCCCTACCAAACGCGTGCGATAGCAAGGCCATCAACGGCCGCGGCACCAGCGCGTTTGAGTTCCGCCGAAGCCGCTGCCATCGTCGCACCCGTGGTGATAACGTCATCGATAAGCAGCAGACGCTTGCCCCGCACGTCCTCAACGGTCTCGTACATGCCTCGGGCGCGTTCACGGCGTTCTTCACGACCGAGTTCACGCTGGTCGCCATGGCCGTACTTAACGAGGGCGTCGAGCAGCGGAACACCCGACAGCTCGCAAAATGGGCGCGCGATGGCTTCCATATGATCGAAGCCGCGTCGCCGAAACGCCGCCGCCGTCGCGGGCACAAACACCACCGCATCGGCACCGGACAACACACCGCCTAAGCGTTCGGGTGCCGCGACCTGGGCATGTAAGGCGGTATCGTATAGCAGCTCTGCCAGATACGGCGCCAGGCGTCGCTCGCCCGCGTCTTTGTACGCTTTAATGATCCGCGGCAGCGGATGCGTGTAAACGGCACATGCCAGGCACCGGTCGAGAGCTTCGGCCATCGCCGAGGACGTACCCTCGACCGAGCACTCGGTGCACAGCAAGTCTCCAAACGGGGCGCCGCATCGAGTGCAGCTATGCCGCGAGTCGATGAGCGCAAGCGCCGCCAAGCAGTCTTGGCAAATAAGCGCGCCGGAGCGCTCGCAGCCGGCGCATCGCGTGGGCGACAACGCCTCAAGCGCCTCGTGCGCCGCCCGCTCGGCAAACGGTAGCAATTCATCCGCAAACGGTAGGATGTCGGCACCTTGCAGGCATCCCAGCACATTCAAATGTCTCTTCACGACACAACCCTCCCTACGTTCGGTCGCAGGGAGGGTTGTTGATTCAGCGCTATGGTACCCCGACGCGTTTGGGGCCAGGCGGGTTAAATCCATTTGCGGGCGCTATTCGCCGGTGGGCGGTTGCGGTGCGGACGAGTTTTGGGTCGAGCCCTCGCCACCATCTTGACGCGGCTTGCGGGAACGACGACGGCGACGGCGCTTCTGGCCCTGGTCGGCCGAACCCTCGCCACCACGATCTTCGCGCGACTCGCGTTCGTCGCGAGCAGCGCCGCGCGCGGCCTTGGCGGCCGCCCCTCCGCCATCTCCGGGGCGACGGCGCGTGACCTTGACCTCGCCATCCGAGACCTGATCGGCCACGGAGGGCACCGAGGGCTTTTGCTGCGTGCCCGAGGAATGGCGACGACGCGGACGCGGGGCGCGCTCGTCATCGTTGCGCTGCTTGCCACCCTTGTCGGCAGGCGTATCGGAACCCGAACCACCCTTGGGGGCGGCACCGGCTTCGCGAGCAGCTGCGGCGCGGAAGGCGTCCTCGCGCTCCTCGCTCGACAAATGGCGGCGGCGACGGCGCGTGGGATTCATGCCACCGCCGCGGTTTTGCTGCTGAGGCTGCTGGGCCTCGCGCTCGCGGGAGGAATTCTTGCCTGCGGGAGCAGCCTCGCCGGTATCGCCCGAACCCGAGCGCTTGCGGCGGCGACGTCCACCGGCAGCCTCCTCGGCCTCGGGTGCCTCGGCCTTGCCGCGACCCTTACCGCGGCCGCGACCCTCGCCCTGGCTCTGACCGGTACGGGTATCGGCGTCCGCATCGCGACGGCGGCGCTTGGGCATCGACGTGCCCGCCAGACGGTCGGCGCTCGACAGGCCATCGCCCACGTCGACGCCGTTCTCGCGGTCGAGCTCCATAAGCGCCAGGCGCATCTCGGGCGACTCGATACGCTCGAGCACATCGCGCGTCACGCAGTCGGGGCGGCAGTTGCAGCCCTGCTCGGCGGCCTTCTTTTTGCAGCCCTCAGAGCAGGTCATGTCGGCCAGGTTGACCTTAAAGACTTTGCCGTTCTCCAGGCGCAACACCAGCTGCTCGCGCGGCGTGTCATATTCCTGGATGCGTGCCTTGCCAAGCGGCGTATCGATAAGCGTCTTCTTTTTGGGCGCGCGGCTCTTAAAGTCCTTGTACGCCTCGAACTCATAACGCAGGCAGCACATCAGGCGGCCGCAAACGCCGCTGATCTTGGACGAGTTGAGCGGCAGGTCCTGCTCTTTTGCCATGCGAATCGAGACGGGTTCAAACTGTCCGCCAAAGCGCGTGCAGCAGAGCTCCTGTCCGCACTGGGCGTAGCCACCCACCAGGCGGGTCTCGTCACGCACGCCAATCTGGCGCATATCGACGCGAATGTGCAGCGTCGAGGAGAGGTCCTTGACGAGCTGGCGAAAATCGACGCGCTCCTCGGCCGCAAAGTAGAACACGGCCTTCTCGCCGCCAAACAGGTACTCGACGCCCACCGGCTTCATCTCGAGGTCGAGCTCCTTGACCAGGCGGCGGAAGTCGACCATGGCCTCGTCGCCCTGGATGGCCAGGTCGTCGGCAAGCTGCAGGTCGATGTCGCTCGCCACGCGCAGCACGGGCTTGAGCGGCTGACCGATCTCGTCTTGCGGCACCTCAAAGGGATCGGCCGTGACCAGGCCGATCTCGGTTCCGCGCTCAGTGGAGCAAATGGCATAATCGGCCTCGAGGATATCCAGATCCTGCGGATCGAACCACAGGTCGCGCGAGGCGTAGGTAAACTTAACGGGTACGACTAACGGCATTTCAGTGCCTTCCTGATATCGAACAGCATGACCTCGATGGCCAGCTGGGGAGTAACGTTTCTGGCGATGTTGCGCTCGGCGGTCGCGACTGCCTCGAGCGCCCGGGTGGCACCCGCAACATTCGTCGCGGCGGCAAGCCGACCGATCGTGTCGCGCACGTCTTCGTTCACCACGTCGGCTGCCTCGTCCTGAAGCGTCAGCAGCACGTCGCGCATGAGCGTCCGCGCGCTCGCCAGCGCTTCCATGATACCCGAACGCTCGCGCGCGTTGAGTTC
Source organism: uncultured Collinsella sp. (assembly GCA_900554495.1). Taxonomy (GTDB): domain Bacteria; phylum Actinomycetota; class Coriobacteriia; order Coriobacteriales; family Coriobacteriaceae; genus Collinsella. The sequence continues at coordinate 1,995 of USHR01000080.1, read as the reverse complement.
GCGCTTGTTGCGGTCCTCAAGCTGCTTCAATGCTCCACGCGACAGGTAGTCGGCGTTTTGCTCGAGCACCTTTTCCTGCGTGGACTTGACCTCGGCGAGCGGCGCCTTAACGGCGACAATGAGTGACTTGGCGCGACTGAGCACGTCGGCCTCGTCAGCGGCGATAAGCGAATCGATGGCGCGGACCATCTGACGGCGGGCGTCCTGGAGCTCGGCGCTCTTGAGGAACTCGATGCCACGCGTGGGGCTTCCCGCTACGGCGACGGCCATGCGGCAACGCGCAGGGTCCTGACCGGTGGCGCGACTCACGGCCTGCGCGGCGACGGCGGGCGATACCAGCCGAAACGGCACGCACTGGCAGCGGCTCACGATGGTGGGCAACATCACGTCTGCCGAGGTGCCCAGCAGGATGAACATAACGTCCTCGGGCGGCTCCTCGAGTGTTTTGAGCAGTGCGTTGGCGGTGTTGGCGCGCAGCTGCTCGGCACGGTCGATGATGTAGACCTTGGCCTTGGCACGGATGGGCGCCAGCGGCACGTCGTCGAGCAGCTCGCGGGTCTGGGCGATGAGGTAGCCCGTGGCGCTCTCGGGCGTGTAATAGTGCACATCGGGGTGTGTATGGCGGGCGACGCGCACGCAGCTATCGCATGAGCCGCAGCCGTCCTGCTCGCACAGGAAGGCTTGGGCGAGCGCCCACGCGGCGTCGAGCTTACCCGCTCCGGGCGCGCCCAAAAACAGGTAGGCGTGCGATGCGCGACCGCTGGCGACGGCATTGGTCAAAAAGTCGCGCACGCGCTCTTGGGTGTCGAGCTTGGCCAGCAGGCTTGCCTGAGCGGGGGCCATGTTACTCGGCCTCCTGGGCAAGCGCGGCGGTGACGGCGTCCTGGGAAATGTCGAGGCCGTAGGCGCGAACCTGCTCGACCGTCTTCTCGAAGACTTCCTCGATGGTCGCGGTGGCGTCGATGAGCTTTACGCGGTTTGGCTCCTCGGCGGCAATGGCGCAAAATCCCTGGTAGACGCGCTCTTGGAAGGCCATGCCCTTGGCCTCCATGCGATCTGCCGCGCCACGGACTGCCATGCGCAGCGCCGCCTGCTCGGGCGTGATGTGATAGACGAGCGTGAGCGCCGGGTGCGTACCCGCGACGGCCAGGTTGTTGGCGTCGCGCACCATCTGGCGATCGAGGCCATCGGCAAACGCCTGATAGCAGGTCGTGGAATCGTAGAAACGATCGCACAGGACCACCTTGCCGGCCGCAAGGGCGGGGGCGATGACCTCGTGCACCAGCTGGGCACGCGCTGCCTCGTAGAGCAGCAGCTCGCAGGTGTCGCCCATCGCCGTGTTGGCGGGGTCGAGTAGCAGAGCGCGGATCTTTTCGCTGATGGCGGTACCGCCCGGCTCGCGCAGGCTCACAACCTGGTAGCCAGCGAGTTCAAGAGCGCGGGCAAGCAGGCGCGCCTGCGTGGACTTGCCGGCACCGTCGACGCCCTCGAGCGTGATAAAGCTATGTTGAGCGGGCTCAAAAGCCATGGGCGCAGCCCCTTCCTACAAGGCGCGTAAATGCAGATATATCAACCAAGCCATGATACCCCAGTGCTCGGTGCGTCCCCAATGGCTAAAGGTGCCTTTCCAAAGTTGCGGTGAAATAGGGACTGATTGAAGCTCCGAGACCGCCAAACAGTCCCTATTTCACCGCAACTTATGATGGGGAATTTTGGACGCTGGGTATAATCGTCGTATTGCATTGAAATGTGGCGAAAGGAGTGGCAATGTCTCGGTATTGCGCCTCGTGCGGCAAGCTTCTTGCAGATGATGCCAAGTTCTGCACCTCGTGCGGTGCACCCGTTGAGCAAACAACCGCGAGCGATAGCCAGCCCGCTTTTGAGCAGACCGGTTCCCTCGATACGCCGCAAGCCAAGGCGGACGACCCCCCTGTCTCTTCTACACATCTCCGAGCCCACGAGACTAGCGCTCATCTCGTATGCCGTCTTCTGCTT
>USHR01000079.1 GCA_900554495.1 uncultured Collinsella sp. | reverse complement strand
GCCAGCATCCAAAGATGTCGAAAAATGTCGACTTTGGATGCTGGTGTACATGTTTAGGCCGTATGGGGTGGGGTCTTGGGCGGACGGGATGCGCGTACTAGAGCAGGTTCTTCCGCACCCACGCGATGATGTCGCTCGATTCGTAGAGCGGCTTGCCGTCAATGAACAGGCAGGGAACCTGGCGTTTTCCGCCGACGGCGATGAGCGTCTGCTCGGCCTCGGTATCGGTCGAGATATTGCGCTCGGGGATGGTCACACCGTTATCGGCAAGGAATCGCTTGACTTTTATGCAATACGGGCAGCCGGCCATAACGTACAGCGTGAGCTCATGATTAGTAGCCATGGGTCTCCAATCGGTTGAGGTTTCGATTGAAATACCCAAAGCAGCCGCGGTCTATGCGCGCGTCAACGATGACTCGATGGCCTGGACCAGAAACGCCGTGGCTCCGGTGCCGCAGGGCTTGTCGTAGTAGTCAACAAAGTGCTGATCGGCAAGATAGCCGTGGGCGAGGCCCAGGTATGCTTCGTCTTGGGGCTCGTGTCCCCAGTTAAGGGCAATCCATCGACGGTGCATTGCGACAAGTTTGTGGGCCTCGTTGCTCTCTGGGTCGCCAATGCCCATGGCAATCGAAAGCTGGCCCAGAACAGCGCGTTCAAGTTCCTTCATGTCGTTCCATGTCTCGGGGTCCATGTCCAGCAGCGCTTCATTTGCTGCATCGATAGCCTCATCGCCATAGCGTGCCCGCGCTTCGGCGCCGTAGCGCTCCTCGTTTTCCTGTACGGTGCGCCAGCGCTCCAGTTGCGGCAGGACGGCGCCCATGAGCGAGACGGCTTCGTCGAGCGACATGCCGGTGTTTTGCGCCAGCCGCGGGGCACAGTCCTCAATCATCGCCTCCATCGTGGTGTCGTAGGTGTACTTGCCGTGGTCGTAGCACCACTTGCAGTAATGGTCGGTCGTGGCGCCCGTGGCATCGGTGCCGCAGTCGTTGGGCGTGAGTATCATGCCGCAGCTCTGGCAATAATGCTCGGGCATTTCGAGCAGGTGGGACAGGGGCTCGCCGGTTACGGCGGCGATGAGCTTCATCATGTCGATGCCCGGGGTGACCTCGTCGCGCTCCCAGCGGCTGACGGCTTGGCGTGTGACGAAGAGCTTGGCGGCGAGCTGCTCCTGAGTAAGGTGATGGGCGCGACGGATGGCAATGAGCTTTTCTGCAAAGGCCATAGCGGCTCCTTTCTGCTGGTTGATGGCTTAAGCATACGCGGCGGCAGGCGCCCTTCCAAGCAACCGTTGGTTGCACGACGGGAGACCGCGGCGAAGAATTGCGCGCAACGCCCCATGCCTCCATGCCGTACAATGACCGGCATGGAACCTATTGCACACATACATACCGACCTGCCGCAGAAGTTCGGTATTCCGCGCAACAGCTTTTTGGCGCCTCATCTGCAGGGACGCATCGTGTTTGAGCCGGAATTTGCCTCCAATGCAGCGGTTGAGGGTCTGGACTCCTTCTCTCACCTATGGCTGTTGTGGCGCTTCGAAAACGGAACGCCCGGCGGCACGGCTAAGGACATAGCTACCGATGCCAAAACGCAGGACAGGTCCGGCACCAATGCCAAGTGGTCAAAAACCGTGCGTCCGCCGCGTCTGGGTGGAGCCGAGCGCGTGGGCGTGTTCGCCACGCGCAGTCCGTTTCGCCCTAACCCCATCGGGCTCACCTGCGTCAAGCTTGATCGTGTCGAGTTCACCGACGACGGCCCCATCATTCATGTGCTGGGGGCCGACCTGCGTGACGGCACGCCCATCTACGACATTAAGCCCTACATCCCGTTTGCGGACTGTCACCCGGATGCAACGGGCGGCTGGATTGAGGGAACTCCCTGGCAAGAACTCAACGTCGAGTTTCCGCAAGCTCTTCAAGACATGGTCCCGCCCGCAAAGCTTCCCGGTCTGGTCGAGGTCCTTCGCCAAGACCCGCGCCGCGCAGGCAGCAAGTACGAGCCAAACCGCGTCTATCACCTGGCCTTTGCCGGGCTCGACATATCTTTTACGGTCGATAAAACCCAGCTAACCGTAGTCGCCGTCAACGACGCGCAAGACTAACCAGCCATTCGTCCGCACCCGTCAAATTAAGCGCCAAACCCCATGCCAAAATCGCCCGTGCTGGTGGACAATAACGCCTACCAAAACAATCCACTTCGCACGGGAGTTCAGTATGAAATACGACTTTAGCTCGCTTATCGACCGCCACGGCATGGACTCCATCGCCGTTGACTCCTGGGGCGAGATCCCCGGTATGGCTCCGAACGCACCCGACGAGGGCTTCGACCGCATTCCCATGTGGGTGGCCGATATGAATTTCGCCACGGTGCCCACGGTCCAGGAGCACATCATTCAGCGCGCTCAGCATCCCATGTTTGGCTACTTTAACCCGCGCCCCGAGTATTTCGGCCGCATCATCGAATGGCAGAGCCGCCGCAACGGCGTCGAGGGTCTGGCGCCGGAGCATATCGGCTACGAAAACGGCGTGCTGGGCGGCGTCGTGTCGACGTTGCGCGCGTATGTCCAGCCGGGCGATGCGGTGCTGGTCCACAGCCCCACCTACATTGGTTTTACCAAGTCTATCGAAGCCGCGGGCTATCGTATTGTCCACAGCCCGCTTAAACTCGACGACCAGGGCGTGTGGCGCATGGACTTTGAGGACATGGAGTGCAAACTCGCCCAAAACCACGTTCATGCTGCGGTGTTCTGCTCGCCGCACAATCCCTGCGGCCGCGTATGGGAGCGCGACGAGATCGAGCGCGCCATGGACATCTATCGCCAGCACGATTGCGTGGTGATCTCGGACGAGATTTGGTCCGATATCATCCTGCCGGGACACAAGCATATCCCGACGCAGTCGGTGAGCGAGGATGCCCGCATGCGCACGGTTGCCCTCTATGCGCCGAGCAAGACGTTTAACCTGGCAGGTCTGGTCGGCAGCTACCACATCGTCTACAACGAGACGCTGCGCGACCGCGTGTGCGCCGTGTCCAACAAGACCCACTACAACGAGATGAACGTCCTCTCCATGCATGCGCTTATCGGTGCCTACCAGCCGCAGGGCTACGAGTGGGTGGACGAGCTCAACCAGGTGCTTGCCGGTAATATCGAGTACTTCTGCGATTACGTGGACGAGCATTTTGAGGGCGTGTCCTATTCACGTCCGCAGGGCACGTACATGGTGTTTCTGGACTGCTCCGAGTGGTGTCGCGAGCATGGCCGCGATATTCAGTGGCTGCTCGACGAGGGGGCGCGCGTGGGCGTGGGATATCAGGACGGCCGCCCGTTCCACGGGCCCTGCCACATTCGCGTGAATCTGGCGCTGCCGCTTTCGCGCGTAAGGGAGGCGTGCGACCGCCTGGACCGCTACGTTTTTAATGCACGGTAAGTGTGCGCTGAATGCGGGGCCTTCTGCCAAGTCGGCTGGAAGGCCCCGCATGGTAAAACGTCTGTAACCATTGGACGCTCGAGTGGTTTCGTTTGGTATTATCTTTAGCCATTTCAGTCTGTAAACAGGATCTTCTGGAGCTCGATGAAAAGACCTCGCCGCTCGGTGTCCATATCGTTGTTTGTCGCGCTTGCAGTGGCGAGTGCCTTTGTCGTAGCGATAGCCGGCTGCTCCGGGTCGAATGGCAGAGCCTCGGTGTCTGCATCAAAAGGCCCGGACGCCACGCAGGTAAAGGACGACGACCTTAAGACGCTCAACGTCGGCAGCGACCTCTATCCACCGTTTGTATATGCCGACGAGTACGGCGATATCGTTGGCCTGGACGTCGAGATATTAACCGAGGCTTTGGCCCGCATTGGTTACAAGCCAAAATACCAGCTGATCGATTGGGAAAAGAAGAAAGAACTGCTGGCGAGTGGCGAGCTCGATTGCGTCATGGGCAGCTTTAGCATGACGGGTCGCGAAAACGAGTATCGTTGGGCTGGTCCGTACCTTGCGAGCCGCCAGGTGGTCGCGGTCGATCCTCAGAGCGATATCTACACGCTTGCCGATCTTGAGGATAAGATCGTGGCGGTTCAGTCCACCACCAAGCCCGAGGGCATTTTGCTCAATCGCACAAATGAAAACGTTCCGCAGATCAAGGAACTCTATTGCTTTTCGGACCGTTCGTGCCTGAACCCGGCGCTCGTCGAGGGTCTGGTCGACGCCATCGCCGCGCATGAGTCCTTGCTGCTCACCTACGAAAAAGACTATGGCGTAACGTATCGCATTTTGGATGAACCGTTGCTAGAGGTCGGTTTGGGCACCGCTTTTGATATCAACGATACGCGTGGCATCGACGTCAAGCTCACTCATGCCTACCAAGAAATGCTTGCCGATGGCACCATGGAACGCCTGGTGTCAAAGTACTTCGATGACCCTTCGCCATTTTTGAATGTGGAGGGCCTGTCATGATCGATGCGCTCGACCACGCCGCTCAGGAGCGGGGCAATCGTTCGGCAGGGGCATGGCTCCTTGTCGCTCTGCTGGGGATAGCGCTCTCGGTTGCTGCCGGCATGATGAGCTACGGCTACATGACGGCCCAAGCCGAGCAGCGCTTTGCCGACGTTGTCGATTACGTGGCGACGCAGAGCCTTTCCTACGATGCATTCAACAGCGCCTATACGACCAAAAACCTGATTCGCGTTATGGAGATCGCCGGAGAGGCTGCCCGCGATATGGAGCGCGACGGTTCGGTGGATAGCGCCATGCTGGAGCAATATGCCGACCAGTTCAACGTGAGCGCGCTGATCGTGACGGACGCATCGGGCAATTTGGTGTCCGAGTCCTCGACGGGCGATGTAGGCTACGAGTCGCTCGCTACGTATCTCAAAGAATCACCCGTGCTGGAGGTGGCAACTCATCCGCTTAAGTCCTATACCGCCCGCATCACGCTTGCGGATGATTCGGTCGCAGACATTGGCTGCGTGACTCGGCAGGATGGCGAGGGCATCGTTATCGCGGTAAGGCATCAGAGCGCGAAGGCGGTTGCAGGCAATACACTCAAACTGCAGAGCTTGCTCGAAGGCTATGAAACCATCGATAGCGGCAATATCGTGATCGAAAGCGACGGCAAGGTCGTTGCGACCAATGCCGTTGAACCCACCGTATTGGGCGTATTCGATCTGCCTGCGACGGACGTCTTCATTGTCGACGGTATTAAGGATCGATGCCTGGCTGGTAAGGTCAGATTGGTTAACGCCGACGGCGAGTGGTATTTGGGCACATTTGGAAAAGCGCACAAATTCTATGTGTACACCTATGCCTCGGCGCGGCGCTACTTTGAGGTCGTCGCGGCTGTTGCTGCCGGCGTGCTGGCGCTCTACAGCGGTGTTATAGCCGTTGTTGTGACGGTGCGTCGCCGCGCTGATCGCCGACGTTTGACGGACTTGCTGCAGCAGGAGCGCGACTATGGCGACAAGCTGGCAAAGGCGGCGCGCGAGGCCTCGTCTGCCAACTCGGCAAAGACAGAGTTTCTGCGTCGCATGAGCCACGATCTGCGCACGCCCATCAACGGCATTCGCGGCATGGTCGAGGTCGGCGATGCCAATGCGGACGATTTGCAAAAGCAGACCGAGTGCCGCTCAAAGATCTGGACGGCGTCGGGACTGCTGCTCGACCTTGCCAACGAGGCACTCGATATGAGTCGCCTGGAGAGCGGCCAGGTCGACCTGAACCTCGTACCCACAAATTTGGTGGCCCTCAACTGTGAAGTGCGCGATATTCTGGAGCGCCAGGCCGAGGAGCGTCTGGTGACAATTATCTGCGACCAGCAGACGCTTGATCATCCCTATGTGCGGGTGAGCGTGACGCACCTCAAGCGTTTGTTGCTCAATATTGCCGGCAATGCCGTCAAGTACAACCGCCAGGGCGGCTATGTTCGCCTGGTGTGCCGCGAGGTGGAGCCAGCGGATGACGTCCCCGTCTATGAATACACGATCGCCGACAACGGTATTGGCATGAGCGAGGAGTTCCAACAGCACCTCTACGAGCCGTTTTGCCGCGATGAGCAACAGGTGGAAGGCGCTTCATCGGGAACTGGCCTGGGCGCGCCTATCGCAAAACAGTTGGTCGAGCTTATGGGCGGAACCATGAGCTTTACGAGCGTCTTGGGGCAGGGGACGACGTTTACCATCCGCCTGCCGTTCGAGAAATGCAAGCGCTCCGAGATTCCTCGGGCAGTTCGCGCGGATGCGGGCGATGGCGATGCGCTCCAGGGCTTGCGCGTTTTGCTCGTAGAGGATAACGATCTGAATGCCGAGATCGCGCAGTTTACACTCAGCCGTGCCGGTGCGGTCGTGACGCATGCCAAGGATGGTGAGTCTGCCGTCGAGATGTTTGCCGCGAGCGCGCCGTACGAGTACGACGCGGTGTTGATGGACATCATGATGCCTGGCATCGATGGCCTTGAGGCCACGCGTCAGATTCGAGCACTCGATCGCGAGGATGCCGCGACCACGCCGATTATCGCTGTGAGTGCCAACGCCTTTGCCGACGACCGCAGGCTTTCGCGTGAGGCGGGCATGGACGCGCACCTGAGTAAACCCGTGAGCTCGCAAGAGCTCGTCGAGGCGCTAGCGCACATCGCCGCCGACGCTTCATAAGCATATGGCCCGGTTCCAAGGTGGGTTGGAACCGGGCCATATTGTTATTGATGAGACCTGCTGAGGGGCTTACTTTTCTTGAATCTGCTTGCCGCAAAGATGCTCAATCGTAATCTCGTAGAGTTGGACGCCCTTAATGTCCTTGGCGATTTCCTCTTCGACTTCTTCGGCAGAAGGGTAGTACTTAAGGGCGAGCTGGCGGACTTTGTCCTCGATAAACGCGGGGGTGTCATTCGCCAGGCGACAACGGCCAAAGACGACGGTGCTCATAACGTAGGGAGCCCAGTCGCCGTCCTGGTACCACTCGTTGCCGTAAACGGTAAAGCAGACCTTGTCATCGCGCTTGAGTGCGTCGACCTTGTGGCCAGCCTTGGCGCCATGGAAATAAATCTTGTCGTGCTCGGCGTCAAAGAAGTAGTTGACGGGAATGGCGTACGGGTAGCCATCGTCACCGTTGACGGCAAAGACGCCGCGCTTGCAGGTGGCGAGCAGTTTACGCGCTTCCTCGTCGGTGATGGCGCGTTTCTTTCGACGTAAGGGCCTAAACATCGTTGGCTTCCTTTCTGGTCGTGCGTGGTTGCTGCAAAAACTATAGCGAAACGGATCCGTTTTTCTTGATGCGGGCGAGTATGTTTTTGAGCTTGTTAAAGTCGAGCGGTTTGGACAGATGGGCGTTCATGCCGGCGTCGTGTGCCGCCTTGGCGTCCTCGGCAAAGGCATTGGCGGTGAGCGCGATGATGGGGATATCGGCTGCATCGACCTTTTCGCTCAGGCGAATCGCGCGGGTTGCCTCGTAGCCGTCCATGTCCGGCATCATAATGTCCATCAGGATCGCATCGAAGCTGCCGGCGGGATGAGACAGGTACAGATCGACGACTTCGTTGCCGTTGACGGCGCGGGTGACCACGACGCCCTCGGATTCTAGCAGCGTCTGTGCAATCTCGGCATTCAATTCGTTGTCTTCGGCGAGCAGCACGTTCATGTCGGCGAGCGAGCAGTCGAGCGCCCTCTCGACCGTATTCGCCCGCGCCCGGGGGTTCTTGTCGATATCGAGCGGAATTTCCACGTAGAACGTGGTGCCCACATGGAGTTCGCTGGTGACTTCGATGGTGCCGCCCATCAGTTCAATAAGCGACTTGACGATTGGCATGCCCATGCCGGCTCCTTGGAACTTGCTGCGCGCATCGTCACCTTCTTGGGCAAACGGCTCATAGATATGCTTTAAAAACTCGGGAGCCATGCCAATGCCGGTATCCGAAACGCTAAAGCAAAAGAGCGCGCGTCCGTTATCGAGTGGCTTGGTCTTTGAACTAAAGGTGACGGAGCCGCCGTGCTTGTTGTACTTAATGCTGTTGTCTAACAGGT
>USHR01000078.1 GCA_900554495.1 uncultured Collinsella sp. | reverse complement strand
AGCCGCGCGAGAACATTGCGCGTGGCGTGATCGACAGCGTGGTCTCGCGCGTGGCCACTATGGCCGGGCAGGCGACGGGTGCTCCGTACTACCTGACGGGAGGCTTGTGCGAGAACGCTTACGTTGTGGAGCGGCTGGCGGCGCTGCTGGGGTCGCCGGTCACCACCTCGCCCCAGGCCCGCTTCGCCGGTGCCATCGGCGCGGCGATTCGCGCACAGGCGCTCAATTAATGCATCCGCCGTAGGCTCGCATTCATGCGTATACTGGGAGAAAATGATTGACCGATGAGAGGAGGTATCGATGGCTGACGATCAGATTAAGCTTACGTCTATGACTGCCGCGAGCGGTTGAGCCGCTAAGTTGGCTCCCGGAGCCCTCGCCCAGGTTCTGGGCGACTTGCCAAATGTGCATAACGACAACTTGCTCGTGGGGTTCGATACCTCTGACGATGCGAGCGTCTTCCGCGTAGGGGAGAACCTGGGGCTTGTGCAGTCCATCGACTTCTTCCCGCCGATGGTCGACGACCCGTTTCTGTTTGGCCAGATTGCCGCGGCCAACTCGCTGTCGGACATCTACGCCATGGGCGGGCGGCCGAGCCATGCCATGAACCTACTCTGCATACCCAGTTGTCTGGGCATCGAGGTTGCCGGTCAGATTCTGGCGGGCGGCGCCGACAAGTGTGTCGAGGCGGGTTGCTCCATCGCGGGCGGTCACACCATCAACGACGACGAGCCCAAGTACGGCCTGTCCGTGAGCGGGTTTGTCGCGCTCGACCGCATGCTCGCCAACAGCGGCGCGCGCGTGGGCGATGCGTTACTGCTGACCAAGGCGGTTGGCTCGGGCATCATCACCACGGCCATTAAGGGCGAGCTCATCGAGCAGGACGAGGCCGCAGCCATGTTTGACTCGATGCGCACCCTCAACGAGGCTCCGATTCGTCTGGCCGAGGGACTTGAGCTTCACGGCTGCACCGACATTACGGGCTTTGGTCTGATCGGGCACGCATGCGAGATGGCCGAGGGCTCGGGCGTGCAAGTTGAGCTTGCGTCGGGGGCGGTGCCACTCTTTGACCAGGTGCTCGACATGGCGCGTTTGGGCATTATCCCCGCGGGCTCCTACCGCAACCAGGACTTCTTTGGCCCGCGCGTGACGGCCGACGAGGACCTTGAGCCGGGCATGCTCGACGCGCTGTACGACCCGCAGACGTCTGGTGGCCTGCTTATCGCGGCACCTGCTGCCGATGTGGATGAGCTTGCGAGCCGTCTACATGCCGAAGGACGTATCGCCGCCGTCGTCGGGCGCGTGTACGAGCCGGTACCAGGCGGTCCTGCCGTTCGCGTTGTGCATTAAGGAAAACCGTTTATGCGACCGCCTACTGTTCTGGGCGGTCCCTTTTGAAAGGAAAAACTATGTCTACCAAAATTGAAGTCAATGCCATGGGCGATGCCTGCCCGCTGCCCGTCGTCAAGACGCTCAGAGCCCTGAAGCAGCTCGATGGCGAGGGCACAGTCGTGACCTCGGTCGACAACGAGACCGCCGTCAAGAACATCTCCAAGATGGCGCAGGAGAAGGGCTGCACGGCCTCGGTCGAGAAGATCTCGGACGCCGAGTGGCACGTGACCGTGGCGACCTCTGGCACCGTTGCTGTGGCCGATCCCGAGCAGGATGGCGCTGCCTTCTGTGATGCCAGCGCCGGCAAGGGCAAACTCGTCATTTCCGTCTACACCGATTGCATGGGCCGTGGCGACGACGAGCTGGGCCACAAGCTCATGAAGGCGTTTGTCTTTGCCGTGACGCAGCAGGAGGAGCTGCCCGCGACTATGCTTTTCTACAACGGCGGTGCCAAGCTCACCGTCGAGGGCTCGCCGGTGCTCGATGACCTGAAGGGCTTGGCGGAGCAGGGTGTCGAGATTCTCACCTGCGGTACCTGCCTCGACCACTATGGCATTAAAGACCAGCTTGCGGTGGGCGAGGTCACCAACATGTACGTGATCGTGGAGAAGATGGAGCAGGCCGCGCGCGTCGTGCGCCCGTAGCGTATTGGTTGGAGTTGCCATGAGGGAGAAGCGCCCGGCGCTTGTCATCACGTTTCCCACCACGGCGGCCGCCATGGGTTGCGAGTCCCTGTGCATCGAGCGCGGTCTTCCCGGGCGGACGATTCCCGTGCCCGGGGAGGTCGCTGCCGGCTGCGGTTTGGCGTGGAAGGCGTTGCCTGCCGATGAGGAGCTGCTGCGCGGCGAACTCGCCGCGGCGGGCGTTCCCACCGAGGGCTTTACGGTGATCGACATGTGGGAGGTCGTGCGATGATCTACCTGGATAACGCGGCGACGACCATGCGCAAGCCGCAGGCGGTCATCGATGCCGTGACGCAGGCGATGTGCTCGCTCGGCAATGCCGGGCGCGGCGCCACGTCGGGTGCCCTCGATGCCGCTCGTACGATTCACGCTTGTCGTGCCAAGCTCGCGCGCCTTTTGGGTTGCCCGAGGGCGGACCATGTGTGCTTTACGCCCAACTCCACGGCGGCGCTCAACACCGTCATCAACGGGGTGGTGCGCCCCGGCGACCGCGTGGTCACAACGGTGCTCGAGCACAACTCCGTGCTGCGTCCGCTCAATCGCCTGGCGACGGAGCGGGGTGTGACGGTTGAGCATGCGGGTTGCGATGCGAGCGGCGTGCTCGACTATGATGAGCTCGAGCGGTTGGTCACGCCGGGCACGCGTGCCGTGGTGGTGACGCACGCCTCCAATGTGACCGGCAACGCGGTCGACATTGCGCGCGTGGCTGCCATCGCGCATGCGGCCGGCGCGCTGGTGATCGTCGACGCCTCGCAGTCTGCCGGCGCGATGCATATCGATATGCAGGCCATGGGGCTCGACATTGTGTGCTTTACCGGCCATAAGGGGCTCATGGGACCTCAAGGCACCGGCGGCCTGGCCGTGGCGGAGGGCATTGACGTGGCTCCGTGGGCCATGGGCGGCACGGGCGTGCACAGCTTCGATGCGCTGCAGCCGCTTGAGTGGCCCACGCGCCTTGAGGCGGGTACGCTCAACGGTCACGGCATCGCGGGCCTTTCCGCAGGTCTCGACTTTATCGAGGCGCAAGGCGGGGTCGAGGCGATTGCGGCACACGAGCGAGCACTGGCGGATCGCTTCCTTGCCGGTGTGCGCGAGATTCCGGGGATTAAGCTCTATGGTGCCTTTGGCCAACCGACGCGCTCGGCGATCGTCTCGCTCAACGTGGGCGATATCGACTCTGCCGAGATCTCGGATGCACTCATGCAAGGGTGGGGGATTGCGACGCGCCCCGGCGCCCATTGCGCCCCGCTCATGCACCGTGCGCTGGGGACCGAGCGTCAGGGTGTCGTTCGCTTCTCGTTTGGGTATTTCAACACGGACGAGGAAGTCGACACCGCGATTGACGCTTTGCGCGATTTAGCCTGCTAGAGCGTATATACTTGCGGGACGGGTCTTTTGCCCGTCCCGTTTTTGTTTCGACCCGAAAGGTGTGTCTATGGCCTCATCCGCCTCGCGTGGTCTGCGCTCCGACCATGTCGTTACCGTCGGCATCGCCCTGTTCTCGATGCTCTTTGGCGCCGGCAACCTTATCATTCCGCCGCTGCTGGCGCTGCAAGCAGGTTCAGCCACGCCGGTCGCCATGCTCGGCTTTCTCATCGCCGCCATCGGCCTGCCCGTCATGGGCTTTATCGCCGTGGCGCTTGCCGGAACGGCGCGCGAGCTTGCCGGCCGCGTGCACCCCAAGTTCGGTGAGTTCTTTGTTGCGGCGGTGTATCTGGCCATCGGCCCGTGCCTGGCCATTCCGCGTACGAGCTCCACGGCCTTCGAGATGCTGGTGCCGCTGCTGCCCGAGGGCGTTTCGCTTGGCACGGCTCGTCTGGTGTTTGCCGTTGGCTTCTTTGTCGTCGCGTTTGCTCTCACGCTGCGCCCGGGTGTCATCACGCGCGTGCTCGGCCGCATTACGGGCCCCGCGCTCATTGCGCTCATCGTGTTGGTCGTGGGTGCCGCCGTGGTCTCGCCACTGGGACCGGCTGCCGCGCCTCAGGCTCCCTACGATGCAGGCGCCGCCGTGCAGGGCTTTTTGACTGGCTATCAGACCATGGACCTGCTCGCGTCGCTCGCCTTCGGCATCATCATCGCCGAGACCATCCACGAGTTGGGCGTTACCGACGATAGGCGCGTGGCCTTCGAGATCTCGCGTTCGGGTGTGATCGCCGGCGTGCTCATGGCCATCATCTACTGCGGCCTGGCGCTTGCCGGAATGCAACTCGGCACGGTTATGCCCGATGCCACCAACGGCGCTGCCATCCTCGCTCGTTCGGCCTCCATGCATTTTGGGCTTGCTGGCACGGTCGTGGTCTTCGCGATCTTTTTCCTCGCCTGCATGAACGTGTGCGTCGGTCTTATTAGCTGCTGCTCGCGCTATTTCTGTGAGACGTACGTAGTTGAAGGGGGAGCGGAGGCTTCCGAGGGGGCCATGCGCCGCCCCTTCGCGATCCTTGCCTTTGTGTTCGCGGCGTTTTCGTGCGTGCTCTCCAACGTGGGCCTCGACGTGATCCTTATGTTCTCGGTGCCCATGCTTAACGCCTTGTATCCCGTCGCCATCGTGCTGGTTCTCATGGGTTTGGTACACGGCTTTTGCGACGCTCATCCGCAGGTGTGGGTCTGGGTTGGCGGTGTGGTTGCCGTGCAGAGCGTGATCACCTCGGTCCGCGATGCGTTCTTTGGGGGCACGTGGCTGCCGTTTGATGCGCTGCCGTTGGCGGATATCGGTGCCGCGTGGGCGCCGGTTGCCGTGGTGGCATTTGTGATCGGCCTGCTCCATAGTCGTTTTGTCGCACATTCGAGGAGCTAGGGTTTCTGCGCTTGCACAGGCGGGGAGTCTCCCCTATAATTTCCTTCGCTTTGGGACACGCAAGGTTTAGACCTTAGCTGCTCAACACCTTCGGGACGTGGCGCAGTTTGGTAGCGCGCCTGCTTTGGGAGCAGGATGTCGCAGGTTCAAATCCTGTCGTCCCGACCATATCTTGCGGGCGTAGTTCAATGGTAGAACCCCAGCCTTCCAAGCTGATGACGCGGGTTCGATTCCCGTCGCCCGCTCCATAGGATATCTTTAACGGCTCTGGTTCCATTTGGTGCCAGAGCCGTTTTCATATACATGCCGGGGACCCCACATCCCCTCCTAAGTTGCGGTGAAATACGGACTGTTTTTCGGCTTTTATGGCCCATGTAGTCCGTATTTCACCGCAACTATTTGTAAGGTTGGATTTTGATGCCGTTGGGAGGATCGTAGCGACCGTCTACCGAGAGTGGAAATATTTTTTGAAGCTCTGACCTGCGACGTCAAGCTTTTGGTCAGCTTTTGGCAAGGCCTGCGGACGGAAGCATGCGATAGCGTAATGGTATTCTCTCCGCCGTGATGGTTATGGGGTTGGCCATGCTCGATAAAGGCAAACATTTTCCGCAGTCCTATGCAAGGATGCTATTCTCGGCCGTTGGAATTCATCAAGATGGACAGCTGCTTATAACAATTGATCCTTGGGATGAACGCCGTGCGCGCGAGCTTATGCAGGAAGAGCTCATGCTTCGTCTTTACAACCATGTGTATGCGGATCCGGTCTATTGGAATAATCTTGGGGTTGAAGATCGTATCTTTCAGCTGGCATCCGCTATTGCGGTCGTTGAACCGGATGCTGTGTTTTGCGGAGCGACAGCAGCGCTGCTCTACGGCATCGGCTCGGCGTATACGCTTCTGGATAAAGTGCAAGTGCTGCTGCCACGGTCTACAAGGCGTGATACGTATGAGTTCGTTGAATACAAGCGCTGGCGCCCGGGCGAAGTGTGGCGGCTTGGTCTGTTTACACTGACGGATCCGTGTCGAACGGTTGTTGATATCGCGCGATCGAGCGCCTTTCGCTATGCGCTGGGTTATGTCGATGGCTTGGCCCGTGAGTACGATGTCGAACGCGAAGAGCTGCGAGCATATGCGCAGGCAAATTGTCGAGGGCTGCATGGCATCGCGCGTGCTTTTGACGTTTTTGAGTATATGGACGGCAGGTCGGACAATGGCGGCGAGTCTGAGGCGAGAGCAGCGATGATTCTCGCTGGGGTTGCCGCGCCCGAGCTTCAAGTTGAGATAACGCGACCGGGAAACGCTGGCTATTATCTAGCAGATTATGGCTGGCAGATGCCAGACGGCTCATGGACGCTGGCAGAGCTGCATGGGCTAGGCAAGTTTGAAGACGAGGCTCAAAATGATCCAGAGCGGGCGGCGGCAAAAACGTATCGAGCGGCCCTCATGCGCGACGCGAACCTTCGCGCCATGGGCCACAACGTCATTCATTTCAAACTCTCGGACACCTACGACGTAGAATCGTTCGGTGCCATGATGCGCGGTTACGGCATTCCGACAACAAAACCCTACGCCGAATCCCGATAGCGAAATCGTTCGCGGTCCACCTTCAATAAGTTGCGGTGAAATGCGGACTGTTGAGGCCTTTAAAGGCATAAATCAGTCTGTATTTCACCGCAACTTAGGTGGGGATGGGTTTATCTGCGGGGGCGGTGGCGGAGTTTGTCGATGGTGGAGTCGGTGCTGCGGCTGCGGGATTCGGCGGCGCGGTCGCGGGCGTCGGCGGCGGTTTGGCGCTTGCGGCGGTAATCGATCATGCCTTGGATGATGGGCTTGCCAAAGCTCACGACATCATCGTTGTAGATGGCGGTTCGGGCTGCGAGGAGGCAGTCGGTAAAGTCCATATGGGTCTTGCCAAAGAGTTTGACGGCAAGGGCGACAACGGTGGGCTCGTCGACCATGACGTCATCGAGCAGCCTTTTCAAGGCCGCAGCAATCTCAACGCGGGGAACCTTATAGACGTCGCGCAGCGTGACCACGACGCGTGTGATGATTTCGGGGTAGACGCGAGCGGTGCGCGTGGCGATGACCTTGGCAGCGCGCGGTGACAGAACTTCGTCGTCGTCAAGCAGGTAGCGCAGGATGACGGTCTCGTCGATGATGGTGCTGCTCATGGATATCTACTTCCTCGGGACCCAAAATCGAATCGTCGCTTTCTGTAGCAAGGTACTCAATCCAGGCATTGCGCTCCTCGGAGCGGCGATTGGGGTCCCCATATGCTTTGAGCGATCCATAGGCGGCGGTGCCGTCCTTTGAGCGCACGGCGACCGGCTGAAAGGGAAGCTTGCGCATCAAAATGCTCTGCGCGACAAATAAGCGGACAGCCTCGGCGAGCGATGTGCCCATGGCGTCGTAGAGACGCTCGGCATGTTGCTTGTCTTCCTCGCGAATGCGCACCTGCAGGATGGCTCGTTTTTGAGTCGATGACATCACTGGCCTCCCTTAATGAGCGTGCAATATGAATAGTCATATACAGCAACGGCTAATAATAGCCAATCTTACAACCACTACTTTATTGCACTAGAGTAGTTGAGTGTAAACGATATTACAAACGTACTACATCCTTCAGAAATGAGCGTGAAATCTTTCTTGGGCGTACGCGTGTAATACACTCGCCTTTATAGCTTCCAGAGAATAATCCCAACCAGCCCAAACCCCTGCAATACACTCGTATTGCAGGGCCTATGCTCAAGTTTGCCCCCTGCAACTGCGTATATTTAACCTGTATATCGTTGGAGAAACTCTACCGAGTGCATGTTTCGCCGTATGCATTCGATACGTCGATGCCAGGCCACGGGCGGCTTGGGTCAATGTCGACAGGGTCTCTCCGACAAGGGATTCAGGAGGGAGTGAACAACATGGGTAATAAGCGAGTCGTAGCCGATTCTTCGCGCTGCATTGGGTGTCAAACCTGCATGGCGGCGTGTATCGAGGCGCACGACATCCCCGGTAACATCGCCGCGCCGCGCCTGCGCGTGACGCGTACGTACGAGATCTCCGCACCGGTGGCTTGCCATCACTGCGAGGATGCCCCGTGCGCGAAGGCCTGTCCTACGGGCGCCTTGTTCTTTGATCCAAAGAACCATC
>USHR01000077.1 GCA_900554495.1 uncultured Collinsella sp. | reverse complement strand
TGAACGCGAGGTCTTTGACCCGGAGAGTCCGAGGTACTTGTTGGTAAGACCTTATTTAGGAGCGCGCAACCTTGCCAGACTTGAGGCAGGTGGAGCAAACGTTCATCTTGCGACGGTGACCATCGACGACAACGTAGACGCGCTGGATGTTGGGGCGGAACTTACGGTTGGTGACGCGGTGAGAGTGGCTGATGGAGCGACCGGCAACGGGGTGCTTACCGCAAACTTCGCAAACTTTGGACATAACTGACCCTCCTTGGGCGACAAACGAACATGTCGCGTTAACAAACAAGCCTGAACTATAGCACAGAAGTCGCTCCCTGTGCGCAATCTACACAGAGATATTCCTCTTTTGGCGATAGTGCCCACGCCACGGCCCTGGACGTAGATCCGATTTGCGTGCAGCAGAGGGGATTATGCCAGCTCGTGCGTGCGTTTTCAAGCTCGTCCCACAAATATATATAGGTTTATGGAGCATTGGGCTCCGTTTACGGATTGCTCTATATTTATGCTCGCAATTAAGCTCGAGGTTGGCTACACTATCCCTTGACCATTAAAGGGGTACGAGATACCCACATGGAATTACATAGCTGCCATGCGAGCAGCCTTTCCTGTGGGTGTCTGGTCCGCTTTAAGCGGTCGGGCATCTATTTTTTTGACTGTGTCAGCAGTCAAGACATGTGAGGAAGGAGATCGATGGGCACGACTTCCCCCAAGGCGGTCATCATGGACGAGACCGCCGTCAATCGAGCGATGACCCGCATCGCGCACGAGATTCTCGAGCGCAACGAGGGCTGTGAAGACCTCGCTCTGGTCGGCATCGTCACGCGCGGCGACCTTCTGGCAAAGAAGCTCGCCGAGGAGATCAAGGAGATCGAGGGCGTCGAAGTTCCGCTCGGCAGCCTGGACATCAGCTTCTACCGCGATGACTATGCGACCAATTTCGCTCCCGCGATCCACGCCACCAACATTCCCTTTAGCGTCGACGGCAAGCGCGTCGTGCTGGTGGACGACATCCTGTACACGGGTCGTACCATCCGCGCTGCTCTGGACGCCGTCATGGACCTGGGCCGTCCGAGCCGTATTGAGCTGGCAGTTCTCGTTGACCGCGGTCACCGCGAGCTCCCCATCTCGCCGGACTTTGTCGGCAAGAACGTTCCCTCGTCGCATGAGGAGAACGTGCACCTATATATGAAGGAAGTCGACGGCCACACCGCCGTCGAGATTAACGACGTCGCGCCGGGTTCCCACGTGGGCTCCGCGCCGCTGGGAGGTGAGTAGTACCGTGGCGTTCAACCATAAGCACCTGATCGACATTACCGAGTACTCCGAAGAGGACATCAAGCTCATCCTCGAGACCGCCAAGGCGTTCTCTGAGGTCAACGAGCGTGCGATCAAGAAGGTCCCCACGCTCAAGGGTAAGACCATCGTCAACATGTTCAACGAGCCCTCGACGCGCACCCGTAGCTCCTTCGAGCTCGCCGAGAAGCGTCTTTCGGCCGACAGCCTCAACTTTGGCGGCTCCTCGACCTCCACGGTCAAGGGCGAGAGCCTCGTCGACACCGTCGAGACCCTCAACGCCTATAAGATCGACTGCATCGTCGTGCGCGATAAGCACGCCGGTGCTCCCTACATCGTCACGCAGAACTCGCCCGCGAGCGTCATCTGCGCCGGCGACGGCAAGCACAACCATCCCACGCAGGCCCTGCTCGACCTGTACACCATCTGGGAGCACAAGGGTGACTTCCACGGTCTGAAGGTCGCTGTCGTCGGCGATATCGCGCACTCCCGTGTCTGCGGCTCGCTGATTCCCGCCCTTAAGATCATGGGCTGCGAGACCTACGCCGTCGCCCCCGGCACGCTGTTGCCGCCGGCGCCCGAGGTCCTGGGCTGCGACCACGTGACGAGCGACCTCGATTCCGTCCTGCCCGAGCTGGACGTCGTCTACATGCTGCGGGTGCAGCAGGAGCGCCTCGAGGGTGCCCCGTTCCCGACCATTCGTGAGTACCACAAGCTCTTCGGTCTGACCAAGGACCGCGAGAAGCTCATGAAGCCCGATGCGATCATCTGCCACCCGGGCCCCATCAACCGCGGCGTCGAGTTCGACTCCTATATGGCCGACCACCCGCAACGCTCCGTCATCCTGGAGCAGGTCTACGCCGGTATCTGCGTGCGTATGGCTATCCTGTATCTGCTGCTTGGAGGTGCCGATAATGGCCTTGCTTCTTAAGAATGCCCACGTCGTCGACCCGTCCGTCGAGCTTGACGGTGTCGTTGACGTCCTGATTGACGGCGACAAGATCGCCGAGGTCGGCGAGAATCTCGCCGTCGAGGGAGCCGAGGTCCGCGACCTTTCCGGCAAGTACCTCGTCCCTGGCCTGGTGGATATGCACGTTCACCTTCGCGAGCCCGGCTACGAGGTCAAAGAGGACATCGAGAGCGGCACCCGCGCAGCTGCCAAGGGCGGCTTTACCGGCGTGTGCGCCATGCCCAACACCGATCCCGTCACCGATAACGGCACCGTCGTGGAGTTCGTCAAGTCCCGCGCTGCCGAGGTCGGTCACTGCCGCGTCTATCCGTCGGGCGCCATGACCCGCGGTCTTAAGGGCGAGGCCATGTCCGAGATGGGCGATATGGTCGCCCACGGCGCCGTCGCCTTCACCGACGACGGTCGCGGCGTGCAGGGCGCGGGTATGCTCCGTCGCTGCATGGACTACGGCAAGATGTTCGGCAAGGTCTTTATGAGCCATTGCCAGGACGAGGACCTGGTCGGCCACGGCCAGATCAACGAGGGCAAGGTCTCGACCCGTCTGGCTCTCGAGGGCTGGCCGGCTGCCGGCGAGGAGCTCCAGATCGCCCGCGACATCGAGATCGCCAAGCTGACCGGTGCCAAGCTGCACATCCAGCACATCTCCACCGCTCACGGTCTCGAGCTCGTGCGTGCCGGTAAGGCCGCTGGCGTCCAGGTGACCTGCGAGGCCACCCCGCACCACATGTTTCTGACCGAGAACGACTTGGACGAGACCTACAACACCTCGCTCAAGGTCAATCCGCCGCTGCGCACCGAGGAGGATGCCGAGGCCATCCGTCAGGGCGTCATCGACGGCACCGTCGACGTTATCGTCACCGATCACGCTCCTCACACCCCGTGGGAGAAGGCCCGTGAGTTCGAGCTTGCGCCCTTTGGTATGATCGGCCTCGAGACCTCGCTGTCGCTCGTACTCACCGAGCTGGTCAACACGGGCAAGATGAGCATGGGCCGCATGGTCGAGCTCATGGCCATCAAGCCGCGTGAGATCCTGGGTCTCGACCAGGTTCAGGTCAAGGCGGGCTCCGTTGCCGACCTGACCGTGTTCGACGCGTCCGCCACCTGGACGGTTGGCGAGGACGGTTACGAGTCGCGCGCCGAGAACTCCGGTTTTGCCGGCCGCACGCTCACCGGTCGTGCCACCGATGTGTTTGTCGGCGGTAAGCAGACGCTTGCCGACGGCTGCATCTGCTAGCATAGCCTTATCGCTTTTGTGCGCGGCGCCCTTGCGGTGCCGCGCTTTCTGTTCGTTTGGACCATGCAACCGCATGGGGGATTGGAGCGTCTATGCCCACACCTTCCACTGCACGCATGCACGACTTCGAGGTCGTCTCGAACCGGGAGATTGCCGACGGCATCTTCTCGCTCGTCATCTCGGCCCCCAAGCTTGCAAGTGCGCTCAAGCCCGGTCAGTTTGTGAACATCGCCGTACCCGGCGATGCGTCCTCGCTGCTTCGCGTGCCCCTGAGCTACTACCGCGCCGACGCCGAGGCTGGCACCGTCGAGCTGTGGTACGCCGTCGTGGGCGACGATACCCGTCGTTTGTCCCAGATGGGCCCTGGCTCCACCTCTAACCTGCTGGGCCCCGGTGGCCGTGGCTGGATGGTACCCGAGGGCACCAGGAAGGCCCTGCTCGTCGCCGGTGGCATCGGTGTTCCGCCCGTGCTGTGCCTTGCCGACAAGCTTGCCGAGCAGGGTGTAGCCGTCGACGTGTGCCTGGGCTTTGGCACCGCGTCCAAGGCCGTGGGCGTCGATGAGTTCCGCGCGCTGTGCGATACGGTTAACGTGTGCACCGATGATGGCACGCTGGGCACGCACGGTTTTTGCACCGACCCGGCAGCCGAGCTGCTCGGCGAGGGCGGCTACGACTATGTGGCCAGCTGCGGCCCCGCCGTCATGATGAAGAAGGTCGCCGCCGCTGCCGCCGAGGCCGGCGCGTACTGCGAGGTGTCGCTCGAGCGCATGATGAGCTGCGGCTTTGGCGCCTGCAACACCTGCAATGTCGAGACGGTCGACGGTATGAAGGGCGCCTGCATGTGCGGCCCCGTGTTCGATGCTTCCAAGGTGGTGGTCTTCTAGTGGGTACCGTGAACATGGCCGTCGATTTCGGCGGCGTCAAGATGCAAAACCCCATCAACACCGCAGCCGGTACCTTTGGCTACGGTTGGCAGTTCCAGAATTTCTTCGATGTCTCCCAGCTGGGTGCCATCACCACCAAGGGTTGCGCTGCCGAGCCCTGGCCCGGCAATCCCGCGCCCCGCATGGCCGAGATTCCCGGCGGTATGATCAACTCCGTGGGCCTTCAGAACCCCGGCGTGGCCGCCTTTGCCCGCGAGTCCGGTCCGTGGCTCGAACAGCTGTCCAAGGACGGCTGCCAGGTCATCTGTCAGGTTGCCGGCCACTCCGTTGACGAGTTTGTCCGCGCACTCGAGATGTATGTCGAGCTGTGCCCCTGGGCTGCCGGCTACGAGATCAACGTGAGCTGCCCTAATATCGCCGCCGGCGGTGCCGCCATGGGCTCCACGCCCGAGGGCGCCTCTTCCGTTATGGCTGCCTGCCGCAAGGTGACCGATAAGCCGCTGTTCGTGAAGATGGCTCCGGTCAACGTCGCCGAGATCGCCAAGGCCCTCGAGGCTGCCGGCGCCGACGGCCTTTCAGTCATCAACTCCATCCAGGGCATGGCCATCGACGTCCATACCCGCAAGTCCCGCGTGGCCAAGCCCAAGGGCGGCCTTTCGGGCCCGCTGTGCCACCACATCGCCGTGCGCATGGTCTGGGAGGTTGCCCAGGCCGTCGATATCCCCATCAACGGTGTCGGCGGTGTCATGACCGGCGAGGATGCGGCTGAGTTTATCCTGGCCGGCGCCACCTGCGTGTCGGTCGGCATGGCCAACTTCGTCGATCCGTGCGCTTCGCTCAAGATCGCGCATGAGCTCGAGGCCTGGGCCGAGTCCCAGGGCGTAAAGGACATCAACGAGCTGGTAGGTGCTTTCGAATGCTAGAGACCGATGCCCGCGACCGCGTAATCGTCGCCCTCGACTGCGATCGTGAGCGTGCGCTCGAGCTCGCCCACGAGCTTTCGGGCCATGCCGCCTGGCTCAAAGTTGGCATGACGCTCTATTACGCTGAGGGCCCCGAGATCGTCAAGACCTTTAAGGACCTGGGCTTTAAGGTCTTCCTTGACCTTAAGTTCCATGATATTCCGCACCAGGTTCGCGGTGCCGCCCGCTCGGCCTCGCTTGCCGGTGCCGACCTGCTTTCGGTCCACGGCTTGGGTTCGGGCGCCATGCTCGCTGCCTGCCGCGAGGGTGCCGAGGAGGCGCGCGAGGACCGCGCCAAGCTCGTCGCCATCACCGTGCTCACGAGCATGAATCAGGATGCCTTGAGCGAGATCGGCGTCGAGTCGCCCGTGGCCGAGGAGGCCGCCCGCCTGGCAAAGCTCGCTCAGGCCAACGGCATCGATGGCATCGTGTGCTCGCCGATGGAGGCTCACGACATGCGTGAGCTGCTGGGTCCTGATGCCCTGATCGTGACTCCGGGCGTGCGTCCGGTGGGTGCCGCCCTTGGTGACCAGTCCCGCGTGGCGACGCCTTCCCAGGCTATCGAGCGTGGCGCAAGCCACATTGTGGTGGGCCGTCCCATCACCGGTGCCGACGATCCGGTTGCCGCCTTTGACGCCATCGTCGCTGAGCTGGTCGAAAACGTCGCGTAAAAGATTCCCCTAAGTCACCACTTTTGGGTCTCATTAGCACAAAATAGCCCCTGTGCCTGCGTAAACTTTCCAATCCTTTGTGTGGAATCGCAGGTCAGGGGCTTAACTTTGGGCGCAGTATATTGCACTTTTTGCGGGTATCGTCTAACCTATGGAGCCGCGATTGGGCATTTTGTACGTTCTACGTGCTAAAATGCCAATTATTGAATCAGATATAACCCAACTATTTGGAGGTACGAATGGCACTCCCTCAGCTTACCGATGAGCAGCGCAAGCAGGCTCTTGAGAAGGCTGCTGCCGCACGTCACGCCCGCGCTGAGCTTCGCGAGCAGATCAAGAAGGGCGAGAAGTCCCTCGAGTCCGTGCTCAACTCCGATGACCCCATCGCTTCCCGCATGAAGGTTTCCACTCTCATCGAGTCTCTCCCTGGTTATGGCAAGGCCAAGGCCGCCAAGATCATGGAGGAGCTCGGTATCTCCGCTACCCGTCGCGTCCAGGGCCTCGGCGTCCGTCAGCGCGAGCAGCTCCTCGAGCAGCTGACCAAATAAGTGAGCGCTCAGGATTCCAAGCTCTTTGTGATTTCTGGACCGTCAGGCGCAGGCAAGGGTACGCTCGTCACTCGTGTGCGCGAGCGCCGCTCGAACCTGGGCCTGACGGTTTCGGCTACCACGCGAGCACCACGCAAAGGTGAGGTCGACGGCGTCAACTACTTTTTTCTGACGCGCGAGGAGTTCGACCGCCGCGTGGCAAACGGCGAGTTTGTTGAGTGGGCCGAGGTCCACGGTAACTGCTACGGGACGTTGGTGAGCGAGGTCACATCCAAGCTCGCCTCGGGCGCGTCTCTGATTTTGGAGATCGATGTCCAGGGCGCCCTGCAGGTGAAGGAGCGTTTCCCCGAGGCCGTGCTGATCTTTATCAAGCCGCCTTCGCTTGAGGTGCTCCGCGAGCGTCTAGTCGGTCGCGGTACCGAGACGCCCGAGACGATTGAGCTGCGTATGGCAAACGCCGCCCATGAGCTTGCCCTTGCCGACCGCTACGACGACGTCGTGGTGAATGATGATCTCGACCGCGCGACCGATGAGCTCGTTCGCGTTCTCGATATGCATGAAAGGATCTGAGGTCCGTGTCCGTTGTAAAGCCTTGCATTGACGATCTTCTGGAGAAGACCGATCACAACCGCTTCCTGCTCGCTTCGCTTGCCTCCAAGCGTGCCTGCGACATCAATAGCATGCTGCGCGGCCAGCATAACCGCGTGCTTGCCGTTCAGGATGTCGACGACATCACCATCGCGCTCTCCGGCGCCGATACCATCTCGATGGCTATGGACGAGATCGTCGACGGCGATATCTCCTACGACGAGGCCCGTTACGAGAAGGCGCTCGGCCATAAGGTTGCTGAAGCCTAAATGGCAGCTCGCGTCTGCCTGGTCCACTATCACGAGGTTGGACTGAAGGGCAAGAACCGCGCACATTTTGAGCATATCCTCATGGATAACATTAAGGCGGCTTTGGCCGCCTTTTCCGTGAATGCCGTGTCTCGAATTTCCGGTTATATCCTCGTGACCTTTAACGAGCATCAGGCCGACGAGGCGGCGCGTGTCATTCGCACCGTTCCCGGCGTTGCTCGTGTGTCTTTGGCGTATCACACCAATCGCGACCCTCAGGAGTACTGTGCTGCCGCCGTGAAGGCGCTGCGTGAGTTTGGTTCCTTCGATTCGTTTAAGGTGCACGCCAAGCGCTCCAATACCGACTATGAGCTCACCTCGATTGACATCAATCGTCAGGTGGGCGAGGTGCTGTGTGAGGCCTTCCCCGATAAAAAGGTTCAAATGCACGACCCCGATGCGATGGTGAACGTACTGGTGGTCCAGGGTAGCGTCTACGTGTATGCGCGCTCCGAGCGCGGCGTGGGCGGTCTGCCGGTGGGTTCTGCTGGCAAGGTCGTGACGCTGCTGTCGTCGGGTATCGATTCTCCGGTGGCGACCTGGATGCTCGCGCGTCGCGGCGCGGTGTGCGTGCCGGTACATTTCTC
>USHR01000076.1 GCA_900554495.1 uncultured Collinsella sp. | reverse complement strand
AGGCCCGATTTTGCCTCTTGACAATGTCCTGCTCATATTAAAAGGAACGTCCCTATCTGCCGGCTAGAGGGCACCGAAGAGAATGGCGTAGGTAGTGGATTCGCCGAGCTTGAGCTCGTCGCCGGGATTGAGTTGGGCGGAACGGCCGGGTTCGACCTGAATGCAGACGCGCGTGGCCCCGTTTACCACCACGGTTCCGTTGGTGGACGACAAGTCCTCGACGTGCCAGATATTTTGAGCATCGCACCAGATATGGGCATGGCGGGCCGAGACATCGTCGCCGACGTCGGTAATATCGCCCTCGCCAGTGGCCAGCGCGCCAATCTCAACACCCTGCTCACTCGGCTGAATCCAGCGCGGGGCGCTCACGACAAAACTGTTTTGTACGCGCAGCAAGCCCAAGGGGTGCGCCGGGGCGGGTTCGCGTTCGCCCGCGGTCATCGACATGCCAAGCGAACGCGGCGTGGATGTGCCTCCGCCACAGGTCGCGTGCACGTACTCGATGGCATAGTTCACCGAGGACCGCACATCCGCCGAACAACCGACGGCGACAAACAGCACCAGCACGGCCTCGGCGCGCTCGGCGGGCATGAGTTCCGCCGCCTGGGACAGGCGATCGAGCGCGTTGCGATAGAGATTCGTGTCCTGGTGGCACTCTTCGAGCGCGCGTACCATCGGTTCACCTGCAGGACCGCACACCATATTGATCACAGCCGTGGAGTCCATGGGGTTGCGCCGGCGCAAGGCCAGTTGCGACATAATACGCGCAGCCGATGTACCGTATTCGGCAAAGTAGCGCTGCTGAAGCGTGCCGACCGGTGCGCGAACGATAAAGCGGGAAACCCAAGAGCGATCGGCGGCTCGGCTCTGCGGGCTGCGGCCGTCGGCGAGCGGACGGGACGAAAGCACCAAGCCGCACAGCTCGATATGGCTCAGATGCGCCGCGCGCTTAAAGATGTCAAACATGGCCCCGCATGGGGTGAGCTCAACTTGAGATGCCATGACCTAGGCCTCCTTGGTCGTAGAAATAGAATCGGACGATACTTCGACAGGTCCGCCAAAAGTACGGGCAGCTGCGGCTCCACCGGCAAGCGGAGTCGCCATCTGGGCTTTTGTGCGTCGCGGTGCCGAAACGGGAAGTTCAAAGGCAAAGCCCATCGCAAGCAAAAACCACGTAAGCGTATAGGTTGCAACCAGAGCGGCAACAAGGCCGCCCATCACGGCGCGTTGGGAAAATACGCTACATGCAGCCACAACCAGCACCGGAGCCTCGCAGGCAGAAAGCGCAAGCACACCCTGCAGGAAGCCCGAGCGCCGATCGCGCGCAAGTGCCCCCGCGGCAACGCCGGCTATGCCTGGCAGCGCCAACGCCAGTGCGGCAATAATACCCGGTAGCGACCCAGACCACACGAGCGATCCCAAAGTCGCCGTCACGCGAGCGCCCGACGCCAGCAGCGCGGCCGAAACCACGACCACAGCCCAAACCACGCCACAGACGACTGTCGCGCCGACCATCAGCGCGCGACGAACCGCGCGGCCAGACGCATCCATGGGGCACGGCGTGAGCGGCTCGCCGCGGAGCGAACGACCGACATTTTGCGCATAGTGGTCACAAAACGCCGAGAGCGCCGCCTCGACCGCCGCCGGCTCGGGACGATCTTTTTGATGGCTGGACAGACAGGCCATCACCACGTCGAACAGCTGGGCATCGACAAACGCCAGCGCATCGCGTAGCTCTTCGGAATCCGGCTCAAGCCCTAGCTGCTGGGCCTGCTCGGCCGCGGCGAGCGCCACATCGGGCTCACGACGAAGCAGCTGAGTCAAATCACAACCGGGCGCATGGGCACCAATGGGATAGTCGGGCCGCGTGTCCATCTTGAGACGGTAGGGGCTCGCGATGTCGCGCGTCTTTTTGCGCGAACCCGAGGTGCCCGAAGTGCTCGGCGCGGCTTCGTATGGCGCGACGCCGGCAATGAGCTCGTAAACCGTGCTTGCCGCGGCATAGACGTCAATCGCCGGCGACATACGCAAAGCGCGCAGATCGGGAATATCGTCGGTGAGCATCTCGGGTGGGGCATAGGCAACCGTCGCGCGACGCAGCGTGGCATAGCGCTCCGTAAACGACGCCTTGCCGCCGGTACCGGCCACGGCCGACGCAGGCTCGAGCGCCAGCGACGAGCCAAAGTCGATCAGGCACAGGTCAAAGGTGCCCTCGGCAAGCTGCCGGTCAAGCGGCAGGCGCGCCGTACGCACCATAATATTAGCGGGCGAGATATCGCGATGGACAAAGCCCTCACCCACCAGGCTCATACGGCAGAGCAGATCGAACAGGTCGCGACCCAGACGCGCCGCCACAAGCGGCGACAGGCGTCCGGCATCGTCCACGGCGAGTCGCGAACGCAAGCGGGCAAGCGTCTCGCCCTCGACCCATTCCATGACAATTGCAGGCACACCGTCGACCTCGCCCCAGCCATAGAGGCGGGGAAAGCCCTTAAGACCCGAAAGGGCGCGATGGCATTCGTATTCCTCCCGAAACGCCGCCTTGAACTTGGCGACCAGCGCCTCGTGAGCTGCATCGTCGTCAAACTCATCGCGCGTCGGCAAGATGAGCTGCTTGAGTGCCACGGCCTCGCCTTGGGCGTTGACGGCACGCGTCACGCGGCCGATACCGCCACGGCGCATGGTGGCTTCGTCGGCAAACAGCATCGTAAAACGACGCAGATAGGCAGGCAGTTCGTCCTGACCGAGCGCAATGGCCGGCTCAAACCCGTCGACACGCGCCAGGCGCAGGCCGACCATGGAATCGCGACCGAGCGATTGTGATGTGGTGGATGCAAGATCGGTCATCATAGGGCAAGCGCCGCCACGTTATTGTTGAAGTTACCGAGTGCGACGTCATCATCGCCGTAATGGCCGACCCGTTGACATAGGTTGGTGTAACAGCCCCACAGATTGGCATACTGCTGATACCACTTTGACCGGGGCGAGAATGTCTGACGACCGAACTCGGCTCGAATGACAAACATCTCCCCGACCAGGCTGTCGCACGGCCTGGGATCTCCCGTAGAGTTATAGGTCGAGACCACGTCATTGGCACGAGAAACGTAGCCGTCGAGCATGTTGTACTTGGTCACAAGCCAACTGTGAATGCTCTCTTCCTCAGCAGCGGAAAGGCCACCGGAGTTTGCATCGTTGTCAGTGTTGCCGCCCGTCGAGCCGCCATTTCCAGACCCTCCGGTAGAGGAGCCCGACCCAGAGCCGCCGCTCGAACTCGACGAATTCGAGCCGGAGCCAGAAGTATCCGAGCTACCGGGCTTTCCGGACTGCTGGGCGTCCTGCTCCTTCTGCTGCTCGACCTTATTCACCGTTGCCGCCACGCTATTGTTGGACAACCGATCGATGATCTTGGTGTTGGTGAGCACGATGGTTTTGCCATTGGCAAGCGTGACTTCGTTGTCCGGGGCCTCGGCGCCGTCCGCATCGTCGGTGCCAAACACAATATGCGCGACCACACTTGCCCAAGCATATCCAGTCGTGGTACCCAGATCACTTTTGACCTCATGCCCCACGCGCGGTTCGCGTGCGGCATGCGCCTGTATCATGGACGGCACGGTCATGCCATAGGCAGAAACGCCAGCTATGACCAGCACCAACGAGCACGATAGCAGTGCGTACGCCCGCGGAGCCAAGCCCAGTCGGCATCGCATGCGCACCGCGGCGCCGCGCTTTGTCTGAGTGCCACCGGGCCGCATGCGTTCTCCTCCAACAAAAACACGCCGCTCGGGAGCGGCGCATTCATTCGAATCCATATTTGAGTGTATCAGCGAACCCAAAAGGTTGCGCAACGAATGAGCAAATTAAGGATGCGAGTGGAAGCATCCATGCGATAAGCGGATACAAAGCATCTTTGTTGCACAACAAACTTACAGTCGCACAGGGAAATTATGACTACCCCGTGCGTCGCGAGGAAAACATACGGCAGGAGCAGGCTCGCCACCTAAATCGCGCGACGGGCCTCGATGGCGCGGCCAAGCGTAAGCTCGTCGGCATACTCCAGGTCGCCGCCCACGGGAAGGCCGCTTGCCAGACGCGACACCTCGACGCCCAACGGCTTGATAGTGCGGGCCAGGTAGCTCGCCGTGGTCTCGCCCTCGATGTTGGGGTTGGTGGCAATGATGACCTCATGGATATCCTCGTGGCCCAGACGCGCCAGCAGCTCGCGGATGTGCAACTGCTCGGGACCAATCTTGTCCATGGGACTGATCACGCCGCCCAATACGTGGTAGAGACCGTGGTAGCTGCCCGTGCGCTCGATCGCCTGGACGTCGCGCGGCTCGCCCACAACGCAAATGCGAGTGGTATCGCGCATCGGGTCCTGGCAGATGGAGCACTCGTCGGCCGTGGCGTAGTTAAAGCAGCGGCTGCAAAAGTGGACCTCCTGCTTGACCTCCAGGATGGCCTCGGCCAGGCGGCGGGCCTCCTCGGCATCGGCCTCGAGCAGGTAATAGGCGATGCGCTGGGCCGACTTGGGACCAATGCCCGGCAGACGGCCCAGTTCATCGAGCAGTTTTTGCAGACTGTGGTTGGCACTCATTTATATGTGTGTCTTAGAACGGCATGCCCGGGATGTTGAGGCCGCCGGTGATGGCGCCCATCTGCTTGTTGGCGAGCTCGTTGACGCCGCGGACGGCCTCGTTGACGGCAGCCATGATCATATCCTGCAGCATATCGACGTCCTCGGGATCGAGCGCATCGGGATCGATGGTGAGGTTGACGAGCTCCATCTCGCCGTTAACGGTCACCTTGACCATGCCGCCGCCGGCAGAGGCGTCGACGGTCTGGGACTTGAGGTTCTCCTGCGCGGCGGCAAGCTGCTCCTGCATCTTGCGAGCCTGCTTCATCATCTGCTGCATGTTCATACCGGCCATGATGGCTCCTTTACGTGCGGCCGCACGCCGAGCTGCAAGGGCAGCCGGAGCACGGCGGGACTTTCAAACTCAAAAATCGTACCACGGCGCGCGGCGAGAGAGCGGGGCGGACGTGTTACCTCAGTCGATATACATGTCCTCCAATACAAACCGCACTCAAAGATTATGCAAGGTCGAATTATGCAAGGTTGCATAATATCGCACACTCAATCTAGTAGAGCCGAATCCGGCATTTCATGTGCGCCACTAAATAGCTAAATGCCGAACCGCTGCTCGAGGCGGCGCACATGGCGGCAGGGTATAATTTGATTGCCATAGATAGTAATTTGGAGGTGCCCCATGAATGCCCCCAACGCGCTCCAAAACATCCGCTCAAAACACCCCGTTGCATATGTGGTTCTCTATCTCTTTGTCGGCTGGGCATTGCTGGTTGTCATCACCCATGCCATAGCTTTTGGAGCAGAACTGCTGATAGCCAGCTCGGACCAGCCCGTCGTCAAATGGGAGACGACCGATGAGTGCACCGACGGAACCCGAACCGTCTACTACAACAGCCCGTCCCTCTATCAAGAGTTCAAGGTCAAGATAAAGGACTTCAAGATTGTCGATGCCGAGCTAGGCGTTTATTTGGCAATCGGAGCAACCATTAACGCCGAGCAAGTCGAGTACACGAACAGCCATGCGACGTATCGTATCGACCTCAGCATCCTAGGCCGACCGTCACGCACCTGTCTGCTCAAATGCGACATACGCGGCACCACACTACACATGTCCGAAATACAGATGCGCCCGGACAAGGGGTCCTCTTCTTGAGCAGTATACCCGCCTGCACAGCTACTCCACCGGCTTGAAGATGGTGGCCTGGCCAAAGACGCTGCGGATGAGGGCCTTGGCCTCGTCCTCGGTCTGCGGGATGCTCGGGGCTGCGCCCTGATGGCCGAAGGGGCTGCCGGCGCCGGGGTTGGACTCCCAAGGGGCAGCGGGGGCGTCCCCCTCTTTGGGGGCAGCTGCAGCGGACTTGGGCGCGGACGCCGCACCCGGCACGTCGAACGGAGGAAGATCGTCCCCGCTCGCATCGCCGGCAAAGCCGCCGACCATGGCGTCGTCGTAGGGCACCTGCTCGGATTCCCACGGCGCGGACTGCGCGACAGACTGAGCCTTGGGGGCAGCCGAGCGCTCGGGCGCACGGGGTGCGGGCTCGGTCGGGAGCTTACCCGTGGCAGGAGCGCCGGCGGGGTTGTCGGAGCGTAGCCAGGGGGCTTTGCCCAGGTCAGACGACTTGGGCGCGGGCGAGACGGGCTTGGGCGCGGGTGTCGGAGCAGCCGGTTTGGGCGCCGCGGGCTTAGGCGCCGACGGGGTCGATGCCGCTACCGGTGCCGTTTGCTGCTGCGACGCGCTGGCGCTCGAGGATGCAGGGGCCGCCGAGAACACGGGTTGCGGGTCCGCAGATGCCGCAGCCCGTGCAGATGGAGAATGCTCCTCATGTTGAGGAGCCGGCGTGCCACCCCCATCCAGGACATAGTCGACGGTGCGACGACCGAAGACCGCGCAGACCGTCGGCAGGACCACCGATTGCGTGTCAGCGCGGCCGAGCATCTTGATGGCAAAGGTCGAACCCGCGGGGAACGAGACGGTGAGCTTGGAGCCGTCGTCGGCCGTGGCGCGGGCGTTGAGCAAAAGCCCTGCGTAGGAAGCCTGACGCGCCTTGACACGCTCGACGACCTCGGCCCATTTGCGCTGCAGCTCTCCGGCATCCTCGACCGCGGGCGTCTCGGCAGCACCGGCGGCGGCAACCTGGGCGGCATTGTTGGACTGAGGCTTAGGTGCCGGAGCGGTGGCAGGCGCGGGGGCAGCAACGGGCTGAGGCGTCGAAGCCGGCGCAGGCTGAGGTGCAGGCGCTGCAGACTTGGAAGCTGACACGAACGCAGAACGGGGAGCAGGCTGGGCAGCCGGAACAGCAGCGCCGCGGTCCCAAGGCATGCCACCCTGATGCGCGGACGTAGCAGCGGGGGCAGCGGATGCCGCCGGAGCGGCAGCACGGGCGCCCGAAATGAGCGTCGGCTGTTGGGCAGCAGCGGGTACGGATGCTGCAGGCGCGGCGGCCTGAGCAGCAGCCACGCTCGCCGGCACGGCGGCATTGGCAACCATGGCCTCCAGGCGTGCCACGCGCTCGGCCAATGCCTCAATCGTTATATCAGCCTCGGGACGTGCCAGACGCGTGCAGGCAATCTCGAGCACCAGGCGCACGTCGCTCGCGCCCCTCATCTCCAGTGCGGCATCGTCAAGCACTGTCAGCACACGGGCCAGGCGGTCGGCAGGATGCTCGCCAAAGGCAGCGGCCTCGGCAGCAAGCGCCTCGGCCTGCTCGGAGCCGCCCTCAAACAGCTCGGCACGGGCACCGGCAACGCAGGCAACGTACACGTCACGCACATGCGCCACCAGGTCGCGCGTCAGCTCCAGCAGGTCGTTTCCTTCCTCGACCTGCGCACGGATCAGTCCATAGAGCTCGGCAACATCGCGATCGGCAATGGCGCGGGAAAACTCGCCCAGGATCTGGTCCGAAACCTCGCCCAAAAGCGAGCGGGCGTCGTCCGCATGCACAGAACCGTTGCCAAAGACGCTCAGCTGCTCCAGCGTGGAAAGCGCGTCGCGCATACCGCCCTTGGCATGGCGCGCCACAATGGCGAGTGCCTCGTCGTCGTAATCGAAGCCCTCCTGCTCGCACACGTAAGACAGGCGATGCTCGATATCCTCGTTGCCGATGCGGTGGAAATCGAAGCGCTGGCAGCGTGAGAGAATGGTCTCCAGAATCTTTTGCGGGTCGGTGGTGCACAACACAAAGATCACGTGTGCCGGCGGCTCCTCGAGCGTCTTGAGCAGCGCGTTAAACGCCGCCGTTGTGAGCATGTGGACCTCGTCGATGATATAAATCTTGTACTTGCCGCGCACCGGGGCAAAGTTGACGGAGTTGATGATTTCCTCGCGCACATTGTCCACGCCCGTGCGGGAGGCGGCATCGAGCTCGTAGACATCCGGGTGGTTGCCCTCGGCAATGAGCTCGCACTCCTCGCAAGTACCGTCGGGCATGCAGCCGCTTGCACCCTCGGCGCGCGCTGCCTCGGCATTACGGCACAGCAGCGCCTTGGCCAGAATGCGCGCCATGGTGGTCTTGCCCGTGCCGCGCGGTCCGCAGAACAGGTACGCGTGGGACAGGCGTCCCTCGGTGATGGCGTGCTCGAGCGTCGAGACGATATGCTGCTGGCCCACCACGGATTCGAAGGTGAGCGGGCGATACTTTCGGTACAACGATTCCATGGGTGCTCCCCCGG
>USHR01000075.1 GCA_900554495.1 uncultured Collinsella sp. | reverse complement strand
ACCGATGTGATCTGCGACCCCGAGTCGTTCTCGGCGCTCGCCCACCACATCGCGCATATCCACGACGTCGAGCTCCCTCCCGACTTCGACGAGCTCGTCTACTCGCGCCGTCTGATGCTTCACATGCTCTTTGGAGCGGACCCGTCCACCTTTGCGCGCATCTATACCGCCAAGGATGCCGCATGAGCGCGAAGAAGCCACCCCACTTTGCAGGCCTGGGGCATCGCAGGAAGCTCATCGTTGCCTGCCTGGCCATCGTCTGTGCCCTTGTCGCCGTAGGACTATACGCTTGGCAGTCGCAGCCCGTACCCGAGGCGGGCGCTTCGGTTACGACGGCCGAGGGCAAAACGCGTCAGGAAATCCAAGATGAGCTCGACGCTATCGTCCGCGACAACATGATGACGATTTCGGTCGCGCCGGTCGCTCAGCTGCAGGAGGACGGCAAGCTGCGCGTCAACGTGCAAAACGTCCAAGACAATAAATTTCCCCAGCGATTCCGCGTCATCCAAAACGACGAGACCATGTACGAATCCGGTGTGGTCGAGACCGGCAAGACAATCGAGACGTGCCCCGCCGGCGACATCAAAGAAGGCGAGGCGTACATCGAGATCCAGGCACTCGATGCCAAGACCCTCGACAGCCACGGCAATCCGACACGTGTCAAGGTGCGGGTTGAGCAAGCCGAGAACTAGCTTTTCCGGCCGACGCGGCACCGCACGCAATTCACCAGCATTCGTCCAATCATCGCGGGGACGGCCCGCGGCGAATAGAAAGGAACGACCATGGACATCACCAGGAACATGAACGGAGCCAGAGCGCTCGTCGTGGGCGCAGGGCTCGCGCTCGCGCTCGCAATGGGCGCTGCCCCGACGCCAGCTATGGCGGCCGGGCGCATTGGAACCACGAAAGTAATGGTCAGGACCGAGATCGACAACGTTGAGTTCAAAGTTCCGACGGTTATTCCCTTCGTCGCCAAGGCCGACGGCACGCTCCAGGGCCCCTCAGAAGACGCGACCACCATCGATAATCATTCGGCCTACGGCATCCATGTCACCAACATGAAGATCGACGCCATGAACACCTGGACCATTGCTGCCGACGCCAAGGCCGGAACCGCGCAGAACTCCATCGACTTTAAGGTCGGCCCCGACGGCGCACTCCAGAACGCCAGCGCCGCAATGCAGGGGACGGGCCTCGATCTTTCCAAGAACGCAGCCTTCGACATGGGCTACCAGGGCATTGCCGGCGGCAAGGACAAAATTAAGCTCAAGACAAGCGGAAACGTCGCCCGCGTCACGCGCGACATCTTCCACGTAACCGGCGAAGGCGATCAGGTTGCAACGATCACCTGGACGGTCGAGCCCGGTGCGCACACGGCATAAGGCCGTCGCCCTGGCCGCCGCCGTCAGCATCCTAGCGTTTGGCCCAGCCATGGCCTTTGCCCAGCAAGAACAGGCGCAGGCCGCCACGCAAGTGACGGTCGACCTCTCGGGGCTCGACCGCGGCGACCGCGAGGAACCATTGGCGCAGACAGGCGATGGACGATGGCTCTTGGCAGCAGGCGCCACAGCAGCAGGCGCAGGAACCGCCGGCCTCGGTCTGCACATCAAACGCAGCCAGAAACAAAACATGGACAGGCCGCACTAAATTAGCTAAGGAGACCCCATGGCATCGAAGAACCTTTTGCCCGTCGTCGCACTCTGCGGCGCGCTCGCAACCGGAACGCCTGTCGCCGCTTGGGCGACTCCCGCCATGGCGGACTCCTTACCAGCAGCCCGAAGTTCCGCACCAAATCCGTCGAGCGCCATTGCGTGCGAGCGTTTTTCGATCGCACAGGCCGCGATCTCAACCTCGGGATGCCTTCGTCGTAATACGGACGGCTCGATAGTCGTGGATATCAAGCGTTCGAACAAGGCAAACGGCTCCCAGGCGGGGTGCGCCGTCTGCATGTGGCGCTCGGTTGTGCTCGATGCGGATGGCGATCCATGCAATTTAGAGCTGCGCATCGACATCGCTTCGGTCGATGACTCGGCGAACGGAGCGAAGGTCGCCTTCGACGGTACGTTTTTTGAGAAAGGAGGCGGTATATGTCTGGGCTGCGCCGCCGCGAATGCAGACGGCACGCAGCCCACCCTCTCATTCACGACATCGTTGCGACTGACCAAAGCCGACACCGATGCCATCGCGGCGGGAGAAGCGTCCCTGCTGTTCTACGCCGTCAGCACCAAAGACACAGACGCTCATTTCGAGAAGCCAGCCGGATCACTCAGCCTTACACGAGGGATAGAGACAGGCCCTATTGAAATCGATGCCCACGCGCAAAGCAGGCAACGCATTCTTGCCGACCCGGCGCTTCTCGAAATGGAGTGGAACGGATCCGGAGCCATCGGAATTCTTCCCTCCGCGCTTGACGCCAAGACGCTCCCCTCAAACGACGAACCCATCAACGCAACCATACAAGAAGAGAGCGTGGACAAAGAAGCAGGTGCGGGCGACACGCCGTCGCCGACAAACGGCATCCCAGCTTCTCTCGAAGCACCGAATGAGCCCGCTAACGATCCAAACGATCCCGAGCTCGCGGACAGTCTGGGGCTTGCTGATCCTCAAGAGATCGATGAAGGTAACTGCTGCGTGCTTGCCGCGCTCGACCACACAGAGGTCATCGACGCTGCGGACATCGAAGTTGCCGCCGCCAATCAACCCGTCCGCAAGTCGGCCATCATCGCATTTCCCGAATCCATCGAAGTCGTCTTTTTGCCATCGGGCGAGGTCGTGGCCCCAACACTGCTCACCTTGTTGGGCGCCAAGAATACTCGAAACGAAATTAAAAAGGTCACGGTTGTCGACCCTGCAACCACCGCCAAGCTGCGTCTATACGCCGTTGCTCCAGATGGAGGCAAGACCTTGGAATTCGATGGCGACACACTCCTAGCCTGGCGACGTCTGGACATTATGCAAGACGTCTCGTATCAGATCGAACTCGAAGGGTTTGATCGTGCCCGCGATGCCAATATCATCGCCGCGGCTATTGAATCCCCACAGCGGCTTATGACACTGCGCTTTGACTACTATCCCTATGTCCCGACAACCACCTGAGGCTTAAATGCTGCGCATCATTCCTAACACCACTTATATAACCGTATTAGATGAGTCGCGATGTGCCTCGCATTTCGTTCTGCTACGATTGCCACGTTGGCATCAATACAGGAGGGCTCATGCCGGGCTTGGGAACAATCATCAACGTTGTGCTTTTAGTTGCGGGCGGTCTTTTGGGATTAGCGGGCGGCCGCTTCATTACACCGCGCATCCAAGACACGCTCATGAAAGCATCGGGGCTGTGCGTCCTGTTTATCGGCCTGGGCGGCACCATGCAAAAGATGCTCCTTATCGATGGGGAAGCGCTGGCGACCACCGGCACCACCATGCTCATTGTCTCGTTCGCCCTCGGCTCGCTCATCGGCGAGGCCGTCAACTTGGAAGCCGCCATCGAGAACCTTGGCGAATGGCTCAAGCGCAAGACTGGCAGTGAGGGCGATAACGAGTTCACCAACGCTTTTGTCTCGACTTCACTCACCGTGTGTATCGGTGCCATGGCCATTGTGGGATCGATCCAGGACGGCCTGCTCGGCGACTGGTCCACGCTTGCCCTCAAGGGCGCGCTGGACTGCATCATCGTCTGCACCATGACGGCGTCGCTTGGCCGCGGCTGCATTTTCTCCGCCCTGCCCGTCGCCGTGTTCCAGGGGACGATCACGCTGTTTGCCGGCGCACTCTCCCCCATCATGACTACGGCAGCCCTCGACAGCCTTTCACTCGTAGGCTCCATGCTCATCTTCTGCGTCGGCGTCAACCTCATCCGTCCTCAGACCTTCCGCACGGCCAATATGCTCCCCTCCGTCGTCATCGCCGTCATCTACGCCCTCCTGTTCTAAATCTTTCTACGCAGCAGTATCTCGAACACCTGTTTGATGCTGTGCTATGATATGAGGTCACCGAAGCTGCGTTAGGAGAGGAGAAGCGGTGGCCGACCAGGACATCAAGATGCTCATCGAGCGCATTATGGCCGAGGCCCGGACCCATCAGTCCGCTCGCTTCTCACATGAGGTCTACGCAGACGAGCCGATTCTCAAGACCGGCCGGCAGATGCAGAACTTCCTCCCCGACCAGTACCGCAAAATGCGTGAGATATCGCGTTGGCAAGAAGACCCCAAGGGCGGCGCGGGTCGCTGGCTTTCGGAAGCCGAGCTTTTCTACCGCCAAGGCCTGCTGATGGCCGATTTTGAGGACGACTGCCCCTACAACGGCACCTTTAAGTCGTACTTTCCCACCTACAACGCCATGAGCGACCGGCAGCTGCGCGGCTATTTTACTTGGCGCGCCCAAGTGCGCCGCGGGAATATCGAGGAGACATCAACCTCATTTGCCTTCCTATATCTCTATGAGTTGATCTGCGGCATTGGCATAGATGACCCGCTCGATGGTTTTAGCAAGATCAAGGCCTTTTGGGATACCTACCGCGCCTTTGAGCCCGGCATCGACCGGTTTGCGCGCATGTGGCTGCAGGACTACGCCGTGTTCCACGGGCTCGACCCCAAGCTGCTTCGTGACTCTAAAACCGTCATGTTCGATAACGCCCTTATCGAGCTACGACGCGCGGCACGAGACCTTGTACCAGCACCGGCACCGTCCGGCCAGACCCCTAAGCGTCGCAAAACCTCCGAGCCCACGCTCCCCCTTCCGCCCGATGAGGTGCGCGAGGAGCGACTCATGGCCGCCATCAACGCCCTCTCCACGTACAACCTAAGTAACTCGCGGCTCGACCGCAGCCACCACCGCGATCTGCGCCACGTGGCGTGCGCCGTGTATGTCCGTATGGCGCGCTACTATGACACGCACCGAAAGACCGGCATCGTGGCGAGCTTATTTGGGGAGGAGACGGCCATGCCCTACACCATGTTTGCCTCGGCCGTATTCTTTGCGCCCGAGCGCCACGAGGACTGTGAATACCGCCTGGATCCTATCCATATCTACCGTTGCCAAAACGGCTTTTGGGAATGCATGCGTATCCACGGTAGTAGGCAAAAGAGCAGCAAACTCGGCGAAATGATGCGCGCCTGCGACCAACGCCTGCGCCTGGCGCTGGACCCCGCCCATCCCCTTAAGGAAGAAAAGGTCCCCAAATATCTGGCCAAGATTATCGATGACGAGATTGTGGCATGGCTTTCGTGGGACGCCGCACACCAGCCCGTCAAGATCGATATCGACCTGACTCAGCTGGGGCACATTCGGAGCGCCGCTGCGCAAACGCGCGAAGCGCTTTTGATCGACGAGGAACGCGAGGACGGTGCACCTGTGGAAGCCGAGGCGGCGGACTCAGGGCAACCGGAAGCCGAGCCCGTAGCCGACGCGATTGTCGAGGCGGTCGCGGCACCCATTCGGCAGGACGAGACCGACGAACCAACCATATCCACCGAACAGTTTGGTGTCGTGGCACCGCTTCTCGCGCCGACGCCCGCGTTCGCAGCTGCTGCGCCCGCTGACGCCGCGACCGAACTCGCGCCTGCCGCAACCGCGTATCTGCGTGCATTGCTCGAGCAAAACGCAGCGCAAGCGACATCGGCAGTGGAGAGGTCGGGCCAGAGCGAGGATATGCTCGTCGACAGCATCAACGAGGCGCTCTTTGACCTGGTGGGCGACACCGTTATCGAATTCGGCGCGGCAGGACCGCATATTATCGAGGATTACGAAGCAGACGTGAGAGGATACCTAGACTATGAGTGATATCGCATCCGCAGCACCCCGCGTGCCCAAGCGCGTCGCCGCCGTCATTCTCAACTCACTCAAGGGCGGCGTGGTCCCGCGCATCGGCCTTCCTTACATCACCGTAGGGCGCGAGGTCGAGATCCGCGCCCTGCTCACCGATCTGAGTCTCATCGCCGACGGTGGCGCGAGCTTCCGCTTTCTGGTCGGTCGTTACGGCGCCGGCAAGAGCTTTTTGCTCCAGACCATCCGCACGCACGCCATGGGCGAGGGATTCGTCGTCGCTGATGCCGACCTGTCGCCCGAGCGCCGCCTGCAGGGCGGTCAGGGACAGGGCCTTGCCACCTACCGCGAGCTCATCCGCAATATATCGACCAAGACGCGCCCCGAGGGCGGTGCGCTCAACCTTATTTTGGATCGCTGGGTCGCCTCGTGTGCCGACGTCGACGAGTCGGTCGTCAATGCCCAACTGGCCCCGCTCGAGGAGATGGTCCACGGCTTCGACTTCACCCGCATGCTCCGCCGCTATCGCATGGCCGTATCCGAGGGCGACGAAGAAGCTATGAGCCGCGTGACCAAATGGATTCGTGGCGAGTACCGCACCAAGAGTGAGGCACGCACCGAGCTGGGCTCCTCGACCATCATCAGCGATGACGACTGGTACGACTACGTTAAGCTCATTGCGCGCTTTTTGGTCTGCAGCGGCTACAAGGGCATGCTGGTGCTCATCGACGAGCTCGTGAATCTGTATAAGATTCCCAACGCCATCACACGCCAATACAACTACGAGAAGATCCTGACCATGTACAACGACACGCTCCAGGGCAAGGCGCAGTACCTGGGCATGATCATGGGCGGCACGCCAACCTCCATCGAAGACCGCCGCCGTGGCGTGTTCTCCTACGAGGCCCTGCGCAGCCGACTCGCTCAGGGCCGCTTTGCGCGCGAGGACCTTAAGGACATGCTCGCGCCCATCATCCGCCTGCAGCCACTCACCTACGAGGAGTTGCTGGTGCTGATCGAAAAACTCATGCAAATTCACGCCGGCTACTTTGGCTGGACGCCCACGCTTACCGAGAACGACTTGGTGGACTTCCTCAAGATCGAGTTCGGTCGTGTGGGAGCCGACACGCATCTGACGCCGCGTGAAGTCATTCGTGACTTTATCGAGCTGCTCGACATCCTATGCCAGAACCCCGACGCCAACGTGGCCGAGTTGCTGCAAAGCGTCGGCGGTGACGCGCTGGCGCCAGCAACCGCAACAGGCGACACCGATACCGCAGGCGGCGACCGTAACTTCGCCGAATTCACCATCTAACCTGCCAAAAAGGGACAGGTTTATTTTGGCAGGTTTTATCTGGGCAAACGTCGAGGCAGTAATGCAGCAAGCCACTGCCCACCGCGTTGAGAGATTCGTTTTTGAAAGGAGGCCCCGTGAACGCCTTTGACCGCTACGCCCCGTTTATCCAAGACTTCATCTACTCCCACGATTGGGAGAGTCTACGCTCCATCCAGGTTGCAGCAGCTGATGCCATCTTTAACGCTCAGGACAATGTGCTCCTGACGGCATCCACGGCTTCCGGCAAAACCGAGGCAGCCTTCTTTCCCATCCTGACCGAGTTTTGGGAGAACCCGCCCGCAAGCGTTGGCGCCCTCTACATCGGCCCCCTCAAGGCACTCATCAATGATCAGTTCGTCCGCCTCAACGACCTGTGCGAAGAGGCCGATATCCCTGTCTGGCACTGGCATGGCGATGTCTCGCAGTCGCACAAGGCTAAGCTCATCAAAAAACCGAGCGGTATCTTGCAGATTACGCCCGAGTCGCTCGAGGCGCTCCTGATCCATAAGCACATGGCAATCCCTCGTATGTTTTGCGACCTGCGCTATGTGGTTATCGACGAGGTTCATTCGCTCATGCGCGGCGACCGCGGCGGTCAGACGCTCTGCCTTATCGAGCGCCTCTCGCGCATGGCGGGCGTGCAGCCCCGCCGCATTGGCCTTTCGGCCACCATCGGCGACCCCGAGCGCACGGGTGCCTTCCTCTCGCAGGGAACGGGACGCGACTGCGTTATCCCCCGTTTTGAGGAACCGCGTCGCGTGTGGCGTATCTCCATGGAGCACTTCTACAACTCGGGTCCCCAGGCACAGCAGCGAGGATTCGAGAGCATGGGTCCTCAAGAGGCCGAAGTGCTTGCATGCGAGCGCATTGAGGCAGCGGAACCCGCGGCACTGCCCGCCGGCGCCCAAGACATGCGTCACAGCGGACAGCTCACACAAGAGGAGCGCCGTCAACGTCGTGAGCGGGCACGGGGCAAGGCCGCTCCCAAAGACCGTTGCACTTCCTCGGCCCCCGAGGGCGAAGTCGACATCCCACGAGCGACCGAGCAGGCGCTTCTCAACCCCACCGACACGGCGCCCGACAACGCCGACCCCGGTATGGGCTATATCTTTGAGCATACGCGCGGCCGCAAGTGCCTGGTCTTTGCCAACTCGCGCGAGGAGGCAGAGGCCGTGT
>USHR01000074.1 GCA_900554495.1 uncultured Collinsella sp. | reverse complement strand
GGCATCGACCTGCGCCGATGCCCCTAAAGCAGACACACATTTTGTCCTATAAGCCGAACCTGCAAAGGTAAAACAGGAAAATATAAATACAGTAAGCCGATGCGACAAAGGGACAGCCCCTTTGTCGCATCGGCTTACTAGAAAAGTAAATATTGTTTCAAGCGAGTAGCCGCCCGCCCGGGGCTTACCTATATCGTTCCACGCGCAGTTTCGCAGCGACCGAAGCGACGCGAGAATGTTTGAGCATGGAATGATATAGGTAAGCCCCGGGCGGGAGGGATACGAGCGCCCCTAGGCGACGCCGCTGGAGCCGAAGCCTCCGTTGCCTCGGTCGGTTTCGTCTAGTTCTTCTACTTCTATGAGGTTAACCGTGGGGACTTCTTGGATGACGAGTTGGGCTATGCGGTCGCCTTTGTTGATTTGGATGTTGTTTGAGGGGTCCAGGTTGATGAGGATAACCTTGAGTTCTCCTCGGTAGTGGGCGTCGATGAGGCCAGGCGTATTGACTATAGACAGGCCCTGCTTGATGGCGAGACCGCTGCGGGGCTGGACGAAGCCGGCGTAGCCATCGGGCAGGGCGATGGCCAGCCCGGTAGAGACCAGACGACGTTCGAAGGGCTTCAGGACGCAGTCCTCGTTGGAGCGCAGATCCAAGCCGGCATCGGTGGGATGGGCGTATTTGGGAAGCTCGACGGTGGGGTCGAGACGCTTTATGTTGACGGTAATGTTGGACATGGAATCACCTTAGCTTGTCGAGCTCTTGCAAAAACTCATCGACGTCTTTGAAATCGCGGTAGACCGAGGCAAAGCGGATGTACGCCACCTTGTCGATCTTGGCCAAGCGTTTGAGCACCATGTCACCCAACTCATGCGACGTGACGGCCGTCAGCGTGCGAGAGCGCAGCTCGACCTCGATGTCGTCGATAATCTCATTGAGCTTCTTAGTGTCGATATCACGCTTGATGGTGGCGCGCATCAAGCCGACGAGCAGCTTATTGCGATCGAACCGCTGCTTAGTTCCGTCTGACTTAATGACCTCGATTGGGTCTTCGCATCGCTCGAACGTTGTAAAGCGGTAATTACACGAGCAACATTCGCGACGGCGCTTAATGGTGTTATTTGACTCCTGCATACGGGAATCAACGACGCGGGTATGTGCCTTGCCGCATTTGGGACAGCGCATGGTACCTCCTCTTAAACGATAACAAGGGTACCATGCGCAGCGCGATAATGATTACGAACGAGCAGGAACCTTAAGATGCGCACCGGCGGCGAGCGAACCATGCTCCAGATGATTGACGTTACGGATCATGTCGGAAGTCTCTTGCGTGGAAAGGCCTTCGATTGGATATTCCTCGGCAAGCGACCAAAGAGAGTCGCCAGGCTGAACGCGAATGGTCTCGTAGGTAACGTTGGAAACGGACTCGGCATACGCGGCGTGACGAGCGCTAAAGACCGACGTAGCGAGGACAAAGAAGAGCGTAAGCGCAACGGCAAAGGCGACAATCGTCGGAACCTTCAGGGCAACGCGGGCCGGCGCGACTACAGTCTGCTGATTGCGAGCAGGCTTTACAGTCAAAGGCTGAAAGCCGGAGCGGCCACCCTGAACAACCGTAAAAGTGGGTTCTGCAGGCGTCTCGAGCTTAAGGGCGAGGTTTCCCTGGACCATATTCGTTGCGTTCATCATGTTCTCCTCTCGCGTGTTTTGCTGAGAACAGTTTTATCAAGCCGCGCGGACAAAAATGTCTAGCGCGAGAACGAATGTTCGGTTATTATTATCTTCGAACAGTTGTTCCTGTCAAGC
Source organism: uncultured Collinsella sp. (assembly GCA_900554495.1). Classification (GTDB taxonomy): domain Bacteria; phylum Actinomycetota; class Coriobacteriia; order Coriobacteriales; family Coriobacteriaceae; genus Collinsella. Next base: position 6,473 of record USHR01000074.1, on the reverse strand, counting down.
AAAATTCGAACATTTGTTTGACATGGGTAGAGAGGATGCCCTGATGGCTCGCAAAATTACCAAGCGTCAGCAGCAAATTTACGACTTCATCAAGGAATATCAGCAGGAGAAGGGTTATCCGCCCAGCGTGCGCGAGATGGCTTCTGCCGTGGGTCTTTCCTCCCCCAGCACCGTGCACGCCCATCTATCTGCCCTGGAAGCGCGCGGGCTACTCAAGCGCGATGCCACCAAACCGCGCGCCCTGGAACTCTTTAACGAGGACGGTTCCTCGGTCTCAATTTCTAAATCTGACGAGCCCACCACACCTCGCGGAACGGTCTCGCTACCGCTCGTTGGTCGAGTCGCGGCTGGGATTCCCATTCTGGCCGAACAGAATATCGAAGACACTTTTACTATCCCGACCGAAATCGCCACTGATCAGGGTTCCTTTATCCTTGAGGTGCATGGGAGCTCAATGATCAATGTCGGCATCTTCAATGGCGATTACATCATCGTCCGTGAACAAAAGAGTGCCATGAACGGCGAAATTGTCGTGGCCATGATTGATGGTTCAGCGACCGTCAAGACGTTCTACAAGGAGCAGGGACGCGTACGCCTGCAGCCTGAGAATGACACCATGGAGCCTATCTATGCAACGAATCCCGTTATCTTGGGCAAAGTCGTCGGCTTAATGCGCCGGTTCTCGTAATGCAAAAACGCATCACCATCTTTGATACCGTCCGCGGGTTTACGATGATTTCAATGGCAGGTTTTCACGCTTGCTACGATTTCGCCTACCTGTACGGTTGGGATATGCCCTGGTTTACACAGACCGTCTTTCAAGACATCTGGCGTGCCAGCATCAGCTGGGTATTCCTGTTTATCGCGGGTTGGATGTGCACGCTCTCACGCAACAATATCAAACGTGCCGCCAAATACGCCTTAGCAGCACTCGTCGTCTGGTTGGCAACAACACTTGTCTCAGTAGACGATTCGGTTAATTTTGGCATCATCTACTGCATGGCCGCATGTACCGGCATCGTGGCGTTGACCGATCCCGTCCTTAAGAAGATATCGGCGAGATGGGGCATGTCCCTATGCCTTGTGTTGTTCGCCCTCACTTGGAGTATCCCCAAAACGATCTATCCTGTCCCCTACCTGGCGTGGCTGGGATTTCCGAGCCCTGGGTTTGTTTCAGGTGATTACTACCCCATCATCCCGTTTTTCTTTATGTATCTTGCAGGATACTTCGCCGCACACATAGCGCAGGGAATCGATAAGACCGTCCCAAGCTGGGCCTACGCCAATCCCATCCCGGCGCTCGCCAGCCTTGGACGTCACGCACTCCCCTTTTATCTACTGCATCAGCCCATCATTCTGGGCATTTTGGAACTCGTCTACTCGGTGCGATAACGCTCGAGCCGCGGCGCGATACGGGCCGGTAGCTTCGCCACAATACGAACGCCGTCCTCAAGATATTCCTCGTGCAAAAGGGTTCCCTGCTCATGCACCAGCGTGATGAGGGCGCCCTCACGATACGGGATATCAGCAGAGAGCAACACATCGGTAGCAGCCGCCTCACGAGCAATACGGTCGACGAGATCGTCGAGTCCCTCGCCCGTCTGGGCCGAGAACAACACGGCCTCGGGATAGCGACGACGGAAGCTCAATCGATCAACGCTATCGAGAAGATCGATTTTATTGAATACGGTCAGCGTTAAACGCTCTCCAGCGCCGATCTCATCAAGCACGCGGTCAACAGCCTCCAGCTGCCGCTCATAGTCCTCGTCAGACGCATCTACGACTTTGAGAATTAAATCGGCACCAAGAACCTCAGACAGCGTGGACTTAAAGGCATCAACGAGACCATGCGGCAGCTTTTGAATAAAGCCGACAGTGTCGGTGATCGTCATGCCGCGACCGCCGGGCAGGCGATACGAACGCGTCGTCGGGTCGAGCGTAGCAAACAGCTTGTCCTGCGAAAGTACCGTAGAGCCGGTCAGACGATTGAGCAACGTCGATTTACCGGCATTGGTATAACCGGCTAACGCGACGCGAAACGCCGGAGACTCAATGCGGCTCTTGGACTGGACATCGCGACGCTGTTCAACCTGCTTGAGCTCACGACGAAGCGCAGCGATCTTATTACGGATGAGGCGACGGTCGACCTCGAGCTGGCTTTCACCCTGGCCAAAGCGCGAACCGATGCCGCCGCGCGTCTGCTCCTTGGCAAGATGACTCCACATGCCACGCAGACGAGGCAACAGATATTGAAGCTGCGCCAACTGTACCTGTAGGCGTCCCTCACGCGTCTGAGCATGCAGGCCAAAGATATCCAAGATCAGTGCTGTACGATCGATAATCTTTACCGGCTCGCCCACGGCTTTCTCCAAATAGGATTGCTGCGAGGGCGTCAGGTCGTCGTCAAAAATAACGACATCGGCATCCATGCGATGCACTAAGCCGCACAGCTCTTCAACCTTGCCGGAACCGATAAACGATTTAGGATAGGGTTTAACCAGTCGCTGCGACAAACGAGCAACACACCGGGCGCCAGCCGTGTGCGCCAGGCGCTCAAGCTCGTCAAGCGAACGATCGAGCGGCCATGCATTGTCGCGCCACTCAACACCAACTAATATGGCACGCTCGGGCTCGGGTGCCGTGGGAACAAGGGGGAAACGGGCCATTAGGCAGCCTCAATACGATGCAGGATGTCCTCAACGACCTCATCGATCGTAAACTCGTCCATATCAAACCACACGATACGGTCATCGCGCTTAAACCACGAAAGCTGACGTTTGGCATAGCGACGCGAACGCATCTTGATGAGTTCGCGAGCCTCATCCATGCTTATCAAGCCATTGAAAGCATCGATGATCTCTTTATAGCCAATTGCCTGCATCGACGTCAGGGCATCTCCCAGCCCCTGCCCCATAAGACTGCGGACCTCATTGACAAGACCCTGCTCAAACATCATATCGACACGCAGGTTAATGCGCTCGTAGAGCACCTTGCGATTACGCGTCAGACCAAACCATAGGGCATGATAATGCTCGCGCGGAACACTAAACTGCGACTTTTGCTGCGCGTAGGACACACCATCATCGTGCATTTCGAGCGCGCGAATCACGCGGCGAACATTATGGGGATGGATGACCGCAGCGGACTCGGGGTCACGCTCGGCAAGCAGCGCGTGCAGCACTTCCTCGCCTATGCGCTCGGCAAGTTCCTGATACCCCGCGCGACGATCGTCCACAAGCTCGCCCGAGGGAAAGTCCATCTCATCGAGAGCAGCCTTGAGATACAAGCCTGTACCCCCGCAAAATACCGGTAGGCGGCCCTCGCCCAGCAAGCGCTCAACATGTGCGCGAGCGTCAGCCTGATAAAGCGCCGCAGAGTACGCCACACCCGGCTCTACAATGTCGACGAGACGCAGCGGCGCCGTACACTCATTGGGCGCCATCTTTGCGGTACCGATGTCCATGCCGCGATAGATTTGCATCGCATCACACGACAGCACTTCGGACGAAAGACGAGCGGCCAAACGGTCGGCAACATCACTCTTACCTACCGCCGTCGGACCAACGATCGCAACGGCGGAAAGACCTGCCCCGGGAGAAACCATTAGCGCGGCTCGCCCACAACGGAGCCGGACAAATACCACGTCTTAGCAACGTCGACGTTAACATCAACGATCTTACCGACAAGCTGGTCGATGCTATATCCCTCGGGAATGGGCGCATGAACGGTCTGATTCTTGGGACTCTTACCCAGCAGCACCGCATCGTTCTTTTTACTCGTACCTTCAATGAGCGCCGGCACCACAGTATGAAGCTCACCCTGGTTATACTCGTGTGCCGTGGTCTCGATAACCTTAACCAGGCGGTTGAAACGCTCGAGAATAACCTCATGCGGCGTAGGATCTTCAATCTCTGCAGCCGGGGTACCGGCGCGCTTGGAATAGATGAAGGTATAGGCCTGAGCATAGCGGACCGTCTCGGCAAGTGAGAGCGTCTGCTCAAAGTCTTCTTCAGTCTCGCCCGGGAAGCCAACGATAATGTCGGTCGAGAGCGCGATATCGGGCATGCGATTGCGAATGCGATCGACCAGGCCCAGATAGCCCTCGCGTGTATAACGGCGATTCATCTCTTTGAGGATGCGCGTGGAGCCCGACTGAACGGCCAAGTGAAGCTGCGGCATGACGGCGGGCGTCTCGGCCATAGCGTCGATGGTCTCGGGCAGCAGATCCTTAGGATGAGAAGAGGTAAAGAAGATGCGCTCGACGCCCGTATCGCCCACCGCGCGCAGCAAATCGGCAAAACGTGGCTTGCCAAACAGATCGCGACCATATGAGTTAACGTTTTGGCCCAGCAGCGTAATCTCACGCACGCCCTGGCGCACCAAACCGGTCACCTCGTCGACAATTTCCTCGAAGGGGCGGCTCTTTTCGCGACCGCGCACGTACGGCACGATGCAATAGGTGCAGAAATTATTGCAGCCCGTCATGATGGGCACCCAGGCGTGATACTGGGTCTCGCGATGCCACGGCATGCTCATGGCATCCGTATCCTCATGCTCATTGGTGCGGATATGACGCTTGCCGTCAAGGAACGCCTCGGCAATGAGCTCGGCCACATGTGCGATAGAATGCGTGCCAAAGATGACATTGACGTTATCGACGTTGGTGAGCAGGCCCTCGCCATCACGCTGCGCGATGCAGCCGCCCACGGCAACCACACGCTTGCCAGAAGGCGAAGGCGGCAGGCTTTTGCAGGAATTGCACTGACCGTACAGGCGAGTATCGGCGGCCTCACGCACACAGCATGTCATGAAGACAACGATATCGGCATGCTCGGGATCGAGCGCCATGAGGCAACCATACGAATCGAGCAGACCGCTCACGCGCTCGGAATCGTGCTGATTCATCTGGCAGCCAAAGGTGCGGATAAAGTAGGTTTTACCGGCAAGAATATCGCGTACGGAACGCTGGTCCATGTGCATAAGTCCTAACGATGGAAGGGAGGCGAATCGAGGCAAGCAGAAGCTATGCCACAGGCTTAACATCATCCATGACGACGTTATCCATAGCAGCTCGATTGATCTGGTGAACGTAGATAGAAAGGCGGATGGCCGTGCGCGACTCCCCGTTAATGAGGATGTCGGAGAACACGGGCGCGCAGGAAATATCAAAACCGGTTGGAATCAAAAAACCGCGCGCGATAGCCACGGCCTTAATGGCCTGGTTGACAGCACCAGCGCCGACACACTGGATGTTGACGGGTACACCATCCTTGACCATGCCGGCGATGGCGCCGGCAACGGACGCGGGCGATGATTTGCTTGATACCTTCAGGCAATCCATGAAGAAACTCCTGCGTTTAAAAGTACGTTTTAACTGCAATAACTGTATCGTACCGAGTGGACTCGGTAAAGGCACTATTCCTCTTTGGCAAGATCAAAGGTCACAGTGATTCGATCACGCGAAACACGAATCTTTGGGTCGCCGCAAAGGTTGAGATAGTACCGGGCGGCAAGGTCATTAAAGTCGCGCTCCACAGCACGCGAAAACTGTGCCATGTCATCCTTGGCAATACGTAGCCCGCGACGATCCTTCGCGAGATCGACAGGAGCCGGCGCATGCGAGGACGAATCACGCTCGCGCAGCAGACGCGCGGTCACACCGCGAACGGGTTTAATCTGCCCTGCCAAAATGCGATGTGCCGTGCGCTCAGACATCTCAAGACCCAAACCCGAGCAGATACGGATAAAGTCCTCGGCATCAGAGGCAAGGCCTAAACGATCGACAACCGGAAGCTCGCTCTCGTCATCAATAAACAGGAGACGAGACGTATCGAGCCTACTTGACGCCTGAGCATAAAGGGTCGCGGCAATCTCAGACGGAGAACCAAGATAGACATCGCAACCACGCAACTCCTCGAGTGCAAACTCACAAGCAGCGCGAATAATATTATGCGGACCGCGAGCGCAGACATAACGTCCGTCCTCATCCTTGACGGCCTGGGGCCAGCTGGACTGATCGGCACGCTCACTGAGGCGGTCGGCCGCAACGCTCACCTTAAAGGCCGAGCCAAGGTCAACACCAGACGTGACAACACGGGCCTCGTCGGTGTTCTGCTTAATCGAAAACAATGCCATGCCACGACCGTGAACGCCCCAACGGTCCATCTTCATGCTCTCGAGCTTGGAGGTAACGCGGGCATCGAAGATTCGCTCTTGCATATCCTGCGGAACGCCCGAACCGTTATCCAGAAAGACAAGCGTGCGGACGCCATCTTCCTTGGTCGTGGCGAGATAGACCTTGTCGGCGCCAGCATCGCGAGCATTACGGAGCATTTCGATGACGATATCCTCGACATGCTGAATGTCGTGCTTTGCCTGGCGCCGCTCGGCCTCCGAAACGCGGAGGCGGACATACCCTTCGCCAAGGTTCTCCTCGACGCGAAGGTTACCCTCCCCCGACATCGACGCGATAA
>USHR01000073.1 GCA_900554495.1 uncultured Collinsella sp. | reverse complement strand
TGCCCAACACGACCAAGCTCATCATCGCCCAGCGCATCAGCTCCGTGCAGGACGCCGACCGCATCATCGTCATGGAGGGCGGCCGCATCAAGGACATCGGCAACCACGATGAGCTGCTCAAGACGAGCGAGATCTACCGCGAGACCTTTACCTCGCAAAATAAGATGAGTGCCGAGGGCGAGGAGGCGGCCGAGACCGCCGCAGCCGACACCGAGGCATCCGCACCGCAAGCTCAGATCCAGGAAGGAGGCGAGGCGCATGAGTAAGGCAGCTACCGCCGAGCGCGCGCGCAACCGCAAGGGCGGCACCATGACGCGCCTGATCAAGATGCTCTTTGGCTTCTACCCGGTGCTTTTGCCCCTCGTCGTCGCCGGCGTTGTGCTCTGCGCCATCATCAACTCCATCGGCGCGACGTTTCTCCAGAGCGCGCTGCAGGTCATTAGCGAATCGTGGCAGTCGGGCGACTGGACGGCCGCGCAGCCCAAGATCTTGAAGCTTGTGACCATCCTCGGCTGCATCTATGCCGTGGGCGTTGCGTCATCGCTGTTCTGGAACCGCGCCATGGCCGTCATCACGCAGGGCTCGCTCGAGAAGCTGCGCGAGAAGATGTTCAACCGCATGCAGGACCTGCCGATCCGCTACTTCGACACGCACCAGCGCGGCGATATCATGAGCCACTACACCAACGACATCGACACGCTGCGCCAGATGATCAGCCAGTCGCTGCCCAACCTGCTCATGACGATCATCGTCATCGTCACCGTGTTCTTCATCATGCTGTATTACAGCGTGTGGATGTGCCTGGTCATCATTGCCGGCGTCGCCTTTATGATCTTTATGACCAAGCTGCTCGGCTCCAACTCCGCGCGCTTCTTTATCGCGCAGCAGACCGAGCTCGGCGTGGTCGAAGGCCATATCGAGGAAGTCATGAACGGCCAGAAAGTCGTCAAGGCGTTCTGTCACGAGTCCGCCGCCGAGGCCGATTTTGACGAGCGCAACGAGAAGCTCTTCGAGGTCTCGCAGAAGGCCAACATGTACGCCAACATCCTCATGCCGATCCTCGGGAACCTGGGCGACTTGCTCTACGTGCTGGTCGCGCTGACCGGCGGCATCTTCCTGGCGCTGGGCGTGCCCAACCTGAGCCTCTCGGGCATGGCGCTCTCCATTGCCGTCGTGGTGCCGTTCCTCAACATGACCAAGCAGTTCTGCGGCCAGATCGGCCAGATCTCGCAGCAGATCAACGCCGTGGTCATGGGCCTTGCCGGCGCCGAGCGCATCTTTGAGCTGCTCGACGAGGAGCCCGAGGCCGACGAGGGCTACGTGACGCTCGTCAACGCGCAGGTCAACCCCGACACCTGGCAGTTCGAGGAGGCCGACCACCGCACCGGCATGTGGGCGTGGAAGCATCCGCACCGCGCGACCGGCGAGATCGAGTACGTGCCGCTGCGTGGCGACCTGGTCATGGACAACGTGGACTTTGGCTATACGCCCGACCACGAGGTGCTGCACGGCGTGTCTGTGTACGCCAAGCCGGGCCAGAAGGTTGCGTTTGTCGGTGCCACCGGCGCCGGCAAGACGACCATCACCAACCTCATCAACCGCTTCTACGACATTGCCGACGGCAAGATCCGCTACGACGGCATCAATGTCAACAAGATTCGCAAGTCCGACCTGCGTCGCTCGCTGGGCGTGGTGCTGCAGGACGTGAACCTGTTCACCGGTACCGTGATGGACAACATCCGCTACGGCAACTTGGACGCCACCGACGAGGAGTGCATCGCGGCGGCTAAGCTCGCAGGCGCGGACGACTTTATCACCCGCCTGCCCGACGGCTACGACACCATGCTCACCGGCAACGGCGCGCAGCTGTCGCAGGGCCAGCGCCAGCTGATCTCGATTGCACGCGCGGCCGTCGCCGATCCTCCGGCGATGATTCTGGACGAGGCCACGAGCTCCATCGACACCCGCACCGAGGCAATCGTGCAGGCAGGCATGGACAAGCTCATGGAGGGCCGCACGACGTTTGTCATCGCGCACCGCCTCTCCACCGTGCGCAACTCCGACGCGATCATCTGCCTTGACCACGGCCGCATTATCGAGCGCGGTAACCACGACGAGCTGATCGCCAAGCGCGGGTATTACTACCAGCTCTATACCGGAGCGTTTGAGCTGGAGTAGTTCGGCCCGCCGAGATGGCCGATTTGCCGCTCATTCGTCGGGCATGACCCTAAGGTCAATACCCTCCTCTTTCGGGGCAAATCGACTCATCTCAACGACCCAAACACAATGCGCCGCAACGAATAAAGCCTCCGCAGCCACACGAGCTGCGGAGGCTTTTCTATGCCCTCCGTTACAAGCTTACCGTTCCTCGTGTTGCGGCCTGGCCGCCTCGACTGTCTTTACACGGTTCTTGTCGATGTACATGTTTTTGTCGGCCTGGGAAAAGAGCTCGCGCATCGTAGGCGGTTCATCAAAATCGCTGGAAAGCGCGTAGCCCACCGCATAGCTGATGGGCATGTCGGGGTGAGCCTCGGAATACTCGTTCACGTTCGCACGAACCCGAGCGAGACAGGACTCCACGGCAGCTCGATCGGTATCCCGCAGCACCGCGATAAACTCATCGCCGCCGTCGCGACCCACAAAGCAGGTCTCGGACGCCACGCGCCCCAGCTGCTGGGCAAAAGAACGGATGTATTCGTCGCCCTTCTCGTGGCCAAAGCTGTTATTGACCGTATGCAGATTGTTAAGGTCGAAGACGCACACCGCAACGGGCGCCTCCGCGGAGACAGGCTGCTCCTGCCCCAAGACCTCCTCGCACTTGTTCTTGTTGGGCAGTCCCGTGGCTTCGTCGAGATAAACTTTGTTCTGCAGCTCGCGATTGAGTGCGGCAGTTCGCACCGCGCGAACAAGTTCGACCGCAAAGGTCGCCACCAAGCCCATGATGTCGATGATCACCAGACCCTCGAGATAGTTGAGCGCCGACGCCTTCTCCTGAGAATAGTCCTCTGCGAGTCGCGTAGCATCGTCGCAAATGCCAAAGAACTCCTCGCTCATGTCGATGATGTCGGTGTTCTCATAGCCGACTTCGCGCACGCGGATGATCTCGGCGCAAAGCTCATCAAAATAGTTTGCAAGCTCGGTCATCTTTGCCTGATACTCGTCGTCGTCGAGACGGACGAGGTTGAGGTCGTCACTTCCGTAACGCAAACCGTTGATGTATGAATCCACGGCTTTGAGCAGGTCATCTTGAGGCTGGCCCGCGTCCTCGAGCTTAACGATTCGCTGCGTGGTACCGCGCACCAGACCGGCATAGTTGACCACGCGCGCCGTGCCCTGAATATCGGAGACGAGCAGCATGACATTGATGAAGAAGAAGATGAGAACTGCCGTGAGCACCATCATGAGCAGGCGCACCGCCTGGCTGGCCTTCTTGGCAACAGAAGTATTCATAAGTTCACTCCCTCAAATGGCAAAAGCGCAGGTGGCGCATAGCGTCTTGTAAATCATGCGGGGTCAACTCTACCAGATGATTTTTCTAGGACGGGAATTAAAGAATCATCGACACGATAGCTATTTGAGGAGTTGGGCCATGGCGTTGACGAATTTTTGTACTTGGAGGGTTGGCTCGAGCGGGTAGTGCAGAAAGACCGGCACCTCGCGGCCGCACAGGAACGGCACGCCCACAAAGGCCGGGTGCACCCCCGACCATGCGCCGCAGGTGAGCACCGCGTCGCCTTTTTCCTCCGCCTCGTTAAAGAGCGCAAAGTCAAAGCTATCCACGTCGATCACGTCCACGCCGCCGTCGGCCAACAGGTCGATGCGCAAGCTATCCATGGCATCGTTGCCGTGACGGAGCACGCGCAGGCGCATGCCCTCCAGGTCGGCGACCGTAATGCGACTCTTGCGCGCAAGCGGGCTTGTACGCGGTACGTCGATATAAAACGGCACGTTGACGATGCGGAGCTTTTGGCAGGTGTCGCCCCAGCGCGGGGTCGAAAAACTCGACTGCACCACATCTACCTCGCGACCAAGGCTGCGCATGACGGATTCGCGCTCGTCATAGAGATCGCTTACCGGCACGATCTCAAATCGCAGCGATGGCTCCAGCTCGTGCACACCCGTCCACATCGACAGCGTTTGGCGCCCCGGGCACATCATCGACACGCCCAGACGCACGGCCCCGCCATCGCCCGCCGCGCGTCGGGCACGGCGCAGCGCGTCCTCGGACTGCCGCATAATCGAGCGCGCATCGTCCACCAGCAGCGCGCCCGCCGGCGTCACCTTGACGCCCGAGTGCGAGCGTTCGAACAGCGTGATGCCGAACTCGGCCTCGAAGCCCGATACCTGCTTGACGAGTGCCGGCGTCGACACACGCAATTTTGCCGCCGCACGCGAGAAGCTTCCCAGCTCCGCGGCGGCCGATATGGCCTCAAGTCGTCGATCGTACACGTCAATCTCCCGTTTTCGCGCCCGTGGCCACATGGTGCCACAGGGGGTTGTTTTTGCAGGTCACGCGCTCAATTGAGAATAAACTGCATCGCACAGTATAAACCTACGGTTAACGCCATTCTAACTAATATGCAATTCACCTGCGCAAATGCAAAGCATACGATAACCAGCGAAAACCACGTGGGCCGGTTAATGGGAGCGACCCACCGGGAGGCACAAGAAGGGAAGTTCCTATGAGCAATTGGCTTAAGCTCGAGGGCGATGTCTGCGCCGTGACTGGCGCGCTCGGCGGTATGGGCGCCGAGATCTGCCGCGAGTTCGCCCGCAATGGCGCCAACGTCGTCATGCTCGACCTGGACGAGGAGAAGGTCAAGGCCGCTGCCGCCGACCTCGCTGCCGAGTTTGGCATCCACGCCGAGGGTTACAAGATGAACGCCACCAACGAGGCCGAGGTCCAGGCTGCCGTCGACGCCACCATCGCCAACTTCGGCCGCGTCGACGTCCTCGTCAACACCGCCGGCATCCTGCGCTTCGCCGCCATGGAGGACCTGCCGCTGAGCGACTGGGAGCAGGTGCTCAACGTCAACCTCACCGGCTACTTCATCACCTCGCAGCGCTTTGGTCGCGAGATGATCAAGGCCGGCCAGGGTCGCCTGGTGCACATCTCGACCGTCGCCAGCCACTCCCCCGAGACGTTCTCGGGCGTGTACAGCTCCACCAAGGCCGGCGTCAACATGATGTCCAAGATGCTCGCCGCCGAGTGGGGCCCCTACGGCGTCCGCTCCAACTGCGTCGAGCCCTGCTTCGTTAAGACCCCGATGTCGGCCAACTTCTACGCCGACCCCGAGGTCGAAAAGAGCCGCAGCCGTCTGATCGCCACGCGCCGCATCGGCGAGGTCAGCGATATCGCCAACGCCGTCATGTTCCTGGCGTCCACGCGCTCGGACTTTACCACCGGCGACGCCATCAAGGTCGATGGCGGTTTCTCCAATATGATGGGCGACCTCACCGCCAAGCCCGGCGGCCGTCGCGCCTATGCCGACAACTACCTTAAGAACAAGGGTGTCGAGCTTTGGTCCGACGAGTCCGGCGTCGCCAAGCCGACTGACCAGTAAACCAACCTGACAGGGAGGTCCCGCGGACACGCCCGCTCCTCCCCCGTATCGATGAGAAAGAGTCCAATGGCTTCCACCAACTCCAACAAGGGTCGCGCCGTCGTGCTTTCCGCCGCATGCGTCACCATGTTCTTCATCAGCTCCATCGCGCTGTATTCCGTCGTGAGCAAGAACCTACTCGCCGTCTACCCCGAGTGGTCCAGCGCTCTTACCTGGGCTTTCCCGGTCTTTCAGACCATCATGGCCGTGACGGGCATCTTCGCCGGCCGCATCTCCGATAAGATCGGCCCGCGCAACGTCGTAATCGCCGCCGCCGTGTGCTACGGCCTGGGCTGGTTCATGTCCGGCACCGTCACCGAGCCGTGGCAGTTCTACCTGTGGTTCTCGCTCGTCGCCGCCATCGGCAACGGCCTGGGCTACAACCCGGCGCTCACCACCGGCCAAAAGTGGTTCATCGACAAGAAGGGTCTCGCCTCCGGCATCACCCTGGCCGCTTCGACCGCCGGCCCCGCCGTGCTGTCCCCGGTGCTCGCCTCGCTGCTCATCCCGAGCCTGGGCATCTTTGGCGCCCTCAAGGCACTCGGCGTCATCTTCTTCGTGATGATTGCCGCCTCCGCCCTGTTCCTGAAGGCCCCCGAGGCCGGCTGGCTGCCCGAGGGCTTCGAGGCCCCCAAGGGCGGCGCGCATGCCGGCACCTTCGGCGACCTCACCCCGGGCGAGATGGTCAAGACCCCGCGCTTCTGGGTCCTCATCGTCACCTTCGCCTTTGCCGCCACCGCGGGCACCCTGCTCGTGGGCAAGGTTGCCTCCATCGCCGCCGTTCAGCTCTTCGCCGACCCCACGAGCGCCGCGGCCGTCGCCCTCGGCGGTGTGGTAGTCTCCGTCAACACCTGCGCCAACCTGGTCGGTCGTCTGTCCTTTGGCCAGATCATCGACAAGCTCGGCGCCTATAAGTCACTGCTCATCAGCCTTGTCGTCACCATCGTCGCACTCGTCATCATGTCGATGAGCTTTACGCAGAGTATGTTCTTTGTGGCGCTCGCCCTGCTCGGCTTTAGCTTTGGCGCCCTGCTCGTCATCTACCCGCCGCTCACCGGTGGCGCCTTCGGCACCAGCAACATCGGCGTCAACTACGGCATCATGTTTTTGGGTTACGCCGCCTCCACCTGGATCAGCCAGCCCATCACCGCCGTGCTGTATCACGCCGAGGCCGGCAGCGCCGCCTACCAGCAGTCCTTCTACGGTGCCATCGTAATCGCCGCAATCGCCGTCGTGCTCACCGTCTACATGATGGTCTCCGACAGCAAGAAGAAGTCCGCCTAGTTTTGCTTGATGCGGCAAGGACCGCCCCCTTGCCGCATTCCACCGCCACCAGTATTAAGGAGTCGAAATGTCTGAGCTCAACCCCGTCCGCATTGCCGTTATCGGCGCCGGCGCCATGGGCCGCAACCACATCCGCTTTGTCACCGAGGAGCCCGAGGCCGAGCTCGTCGCCATCGCCGACGCCTTTGAGGGCGCCCGCGCCACGGCCGAGGCCGCCGGCGTGCCGTTTTATACCGATCCCGCCCAGATGATGGACGAGGTCAAGCCCGAAGCCGTCATCATCGCCACGCCCAACGACCTACACCTGGGCGTTGCCCGCGAGGCTGTGAAGCGCAACATCGTGCCGTTGGTCGAAAAGCCGATCTCCAACGACCTGGAGGATGCCCAGGCCTTCGCCGCCGAGGCCGAGACCGCTGGCGTGCCCGTGCTCGTGGGCCAGCACCGTCGCCACAATCCCTTCGTCAACAAAGCCAAGGAAATCATCGAGTCCGGCGAGTTGGGCAAGCTCACCGTGTCGAGCTTCCACTACATGATCTATAAGAACGACGAGTACTTCGACGTCGAGTGGCGCCGCAAGAAGGGTGCCGGCCCGATCCTGGTCAACCTGGTGCACGACGTCGACCTGCTCCGTTACCTGCTGGGCGAGCCCGTTGCCGTCCAGGGCATGCAGTCCAGCGCCGCCCGCGGTTTTGAGACCGAGGACTCCGCCGTGGTCAACGTCCGTTTTGCCGATGGCGCGCTCGCAAGCATGACCATCTCTGACGCCACCGCCAGCCCCTGGAACTGGGAGGCCACCGCTCGCGAGGACCCGCAGTACCGTCCCTTCGACGCCGACGCCTACTTTATCGGCGGCACTAAGGGCGCCCTTTCGCTGCCCCGCCTGCACCAGTTCTCCTACGACGGCGCCTCCAACTGGCACAAGCCGCTGCAGATGGAGATCCCGGCCGTCGACCCGGCGCTGCCGCACAAGATGCAGCTCAAGCACTTTGTGAAGGTTGTCCGCCGTGAGGTCGAGCCCGTCGTGACCCCCGCCGACAACGTCAAGACGCTCACGCTTCTCAACGCCATCAAGGAGGCCGCCGAAACCGGCCAGCTCGTCGAGCTGTAATGCCTTAAGAGCGGCCGCGGCAGAAACCCCATGCCGAACCCCTCGGTCCGCCACAAATATGCCCCTCTTCTTTGCCCCGCGAGCAGCCTCCTGCCCGCGGGGCTTTTTGCTACCTTGCCGACGATTTTTCTGGGGCGGGGGCTATTTTGCACCTTAGCTTGATTCGTTCGCCACCAAATGGGCCTATCTACTACGTTTAACCGATTACCCTCAACCATGCCGAATTTCGCGAAATTAAAACCGACGCTCCTATAAGTTGTCAAGAGGCAGTTTGCGGGAGCGT
>USHR01000072.1 GCA_900554495.1 uncultured Collinsella sp. | reverse complement strand
TATAGTTGAGAATCTGCTCTTCAAACGGTAGCATGCCCGTCTCGTTGAGATAGCGCGTGCCGGTGAGGAGATTCTTGCGGTTGGCGTTTTCGCCGCAGAGCGACCAGGCGATAAGGTGGCAGCGGTTGTAGAGGCTCTGGCCCGGAACAAAGTCATAGCGTTGCTGGTGCCATCCGGCGGGGTGGATACGCGAGATATCGCCGCGCTTACCCTGACCGAGCGATTCGGGGCCCACGCAGGCGAGCGCCTTACGGGTGCGGCCCAAGCTGTCGAGCTTGGTGAACTTCTTAAAGCAGCCCTCTTCTGCAGCGCGTTCGTATTCATCGAGTGTGAATGACGGCGTGCCGAGCGGGTGCGTACTGTCGGCGCGAAGGGCAACGTAGGGATTGCCGGCGTAGTCGGGAATGCTGCTGAGATATACGCCGCGGGCGCGGTCGAGATCGGGGTTTTCGACCTCGTCGATAGGGGTAACGGTACTGTCGGCTGAGCCGTCGTCACCGGTGTCGGTTGCGGCGGAATCGGAGCCATCGCCAGAGACTTGGCTATTTTGAGAGTCCGAGGAGCTCGCTGTTCCCGATTCGAGTCGGGCAACCAGGCCTGCCTCGTCGTCGGTGCGGCTGGGACTCTCGTTTTGTTTCTCGGCCAGAGCTACCGCCTGCTCATCGCTTTGCGGCGACAGCAGCTTGGGCGCTCCGTCGAGCGACCCTGTGAACAGTGCAAACCCCAGCACCACGGCGGTGCCGATGGAAAGCACTTGCTTGTAGGCGGACTTGCGCGACATTGAGGCTCCTGGATGGACGGTTGGGAGTCTACCAGTCTAGCAGGAGCCGGCAGAGGCCGTCCCGCCGAACAAATACTCAAGATTTGGAATAGGCGCTACTGATTCATTTGCCTCATATGGAGCTGCGGCGGTTGTGTATATGGGGCTATTCGGCGTTTCCCCAGATAAAACCCGCCAAAACAAACCTGTCCCTTTTTGGCAGGTTAATCGTGAGTTATTTCACCGCAGCTTAAGGTACGGTTGGGATGTGCGCACTTTAAAGAGAAGAACCCATGATTAGAGAGGTCGCGCTCGTCTCTCTAAATGTCTCTCTAAAATAAGGTGCTTATCTCTCTAAAGTTAGAGAGATATACTACACTTTAGAGAGATAACTCTATTGTTTTAGAGAGGCGGAATGCCAATGCTGCTGGATGAACCTCTTGGCCTTATCGTTGAGCGCCTTCGCAGGCGGGGGACTGATGACGCATCGGTAGAAGTTAAAGCCTGCACGAATAAATTGAGCGCAGACGTATGGGAGACAGTGAGCGCTTTTGCGAACACTGCGGGTGGGCTCATTATTTTGGGCCTGAATGAAGCCGAAGGATTTGTTCCTTCGGCTAACTTTGCTATCGATAGGGTGCGCGATCAGTTTGTTTCGGGTATCGGAGACGGAGGCTCAGCGGCAGTGGTGACCCATGCGCCGCGGTACGAGCTTGATCGAGGCGAGGTCGACGGGCTCCAGGTGCTTCTGGTGCGCATCTTTGAACTTGAGCTTAAAGCGAAGCCTTGCTATATCGGCGCGCGCGGCGTGCAGAACGGTAGCTACAAGCGCGTGGATGATAAAGATATCAAGATGTCACCCGCTGAGCTATATGAGCTGCAGAGTGCGTTGCTTCCGAGCGATGCAGACGGCACGGTGGTTTCGGAGGCAACGGTCGAGGATTTGGATCCAGATGTCGTGCGGTCTATTATCGCAAATCGCCGGCTGCAGACCCCGCGCGTTTTGCGCGGGGCCGATACGCTGGAAAAGCAGCTGGTCAGACTCAATATCACTACAAAGGATGGTGCCGTGAAGCTCGCGGGGCTTCTGTCGGCGGGAATTTACCCCCAGCAGTTCTATCCCAAACTGATGATCGATGTCGCCGTTCATTCCGATGTGGAAAAATCTGCACCCGGGCAACCCCGGTTTATTGACCGCCAGTTGTGCGATGGCCCGATTCCGGCTTGCATCGAAGATGCCCTTGCCGCGATTGGACGAAACTTGCGCAAAGCGACGATAGTGCAAGGCGCTGGCAGAAGGGAGGATTGGGAAGTTCCCCAGGAGGTTTTGCGCGAGGCCTTGGCAAATGCCTGCATCCATCGAGAATATTCGCCCATGTTTGTGGGGCAGGCCGTGAGTGTCGATATCTATCCAGACAGAATAGAGATCAAAAACCCCGGTGGGCTTTGGGGCGGAAAGACGGTGGACAATCTTGCAGACGGGGAATCGCGCTGCCGAAACCCAAAGCTCATGAGCCTAATGGGGGCGACGCCGTTAGAGCATGCCGAGGGGGCCGTTGCAGAAAGCCAGGGATCTGGTATCCCGGCTATGATTCGCGAGATGGAGTCTCGTTCGCTTGGAAGGCCGAAATTTATCGTTAAGGCCGATTCGTTTACGGTGCTGCTTTCCCGGCACGGGGCGGAGCTTGCTGAAAACCGCACGTGGATTCAGAGCCATGTGGGCACCGAGCTGACGGATCGCGAGGAAACATTGCTCATGTTTATGCGGGAGCATGGGTGCGTATGCGATGTTCAAAAAATACGAGAGGCCCTGAAGTGGGATTCGGATGACATTCGCCTGATCTGCGGGAATCTTGTCGATAAACATGTCCTGTCAAAATGTGGCAAAGACACGTTTGAGATTATCGATATGAGCAGAGAATCGTCAGCTTCGACAGCGGATAGGATTCTGGAGGCTCTCAGCGCCGAAGTGGATATGACGGCGCGAGAAATAGCGGTTGCATCGGGGGTCAAAATTTCGTCTGTCCGTTACCATCTGCCAAAAATGGCGGATAAAGGGCTCATCGAAGTAATGGGTTCATCGACGAGTCGTAACCGCCGATATCGGAAGAAGTAGATGCAGCCGGGTCGCCTCTCTAGTGTCTCTCGAGGCCAGATGGGTGTTGGAGGGGCGATTGTCTCGCGATATTTCCCCAGATAAAACCTGCCAAAATAAACCTGTCCCTTTTTGGTAGGTCAGTTAACGCAGTCCAGGTTGAGCATATGCGAGCGAGCAGGCTCCGGGTGCGGTAAGGTGACGTGAAACAAGCGGGCGCTGACCTTTTGGTCGCGCCCGTGCAGTTGAACGTCAGATTGCCGAGCCCGGGGCCTGCGCAGCGCCGAGCGGTTACGCCGTTTGTAAAACGGCGTAACTTAAAGGTTCATGTTGCCGTGGATGTAGGGGGTGACCTCGGGGGAGATATGGTCGCAGCCCAGCTCGCGCAGCGCGGACTCGATAACGGCGGGCAGCGGGGTTTTGCCCTCGGCATCGACGGCGTTGCCACCGAGGGCAGCAATCTTGGCGACATCTGCGGGTGCGGCCTCGATATGCATGCAGCCGCCGATCAAGCGCGCGCGTACCTGTGCCAGATCAAGATTGTGCAGGTAATCCTCGCAGGCGCGGATTAAATCGACCTTCTCGCGCGTAAGCTCCTCGCCCGTGGGGACGCGGGTGGCAAGACATGCTCCCGCCGGCAGGTTCCAAACGGGATAGCCCCATGCGCGCAGCAGCTCGCGCTCTTCGTCCTTGGTAAAGCCGACCTCCATAAGGGGTGAGCGTACGCCGAGCTCTTCTGCCGCACGCATGCCGGGGCGGTAGTCACCGCGATCGCTTGCATTGCTGCCATCGATGACGGTGGGAAAGCCGAGCGACTTGGCGTGGTTGACGATGGCGGTAAAGCCGGCGTGCTTGCAGTGGTAGCAGCGATTAGCATCGTTGCAGGCTACTTGGGGGAGCTGCAGCTGATCCACCGAAAGATTGAGCACGGGGAGCTTAAAATGCGGCCCCTCATTGGCCTGCCCATCAACGGACTGCTCAAACGAAGCCTGCTCGGGCGTGCCGATGAGCGGCGTGGTGAGATGGACGAGAAGAGTATTGGTAGGCATGACGCGGGCGCATACGGCGGCCAAAAAGCTGCTGTCAACGCCGCCGGAAAACCCGATAGCCACGCGCCCGTATGCCAAAAGCAGCTGCTCGAGCGCCGATAGCTTGTCTTGAAGCTCCTCTGCGGGTGCCGTGGTGTCTAAAATCATGAAACGTTCCTTATCGTTGAGTACTCGATCGAAAACTATAATCCTAATGCGTTACTTGCCATAAGACTTCTATCTGTGTAACGAAAGTGCAATATGGTATATACGTTATATACAAGTTGCCAAATGCGGTAGAGTTGCAGCAACGCGACAGCGAGAGTCGATGGGGGACCGATATGATCAAGGCTGTTATTTTTGACATGGATGGAACGCTGGTCGATACCGAGCGTTTGGGGATTAAGGCCTGGAAGGCAGGCGCCGCTGAGCTGGGGCTCGCGATTGATGAAGCGCTGATCCATCAGTTTATCGGCCGCACGCTGCCCGATGTTATGGACATCCTCGATAAGCATTATGGCAGCCACGAAACCACCGAGGCGATCTATCGTCGCCACAAGGAGATTCGCGACGAGATGGTCAAGACCGAACTGGAACTTAAGGCCGGCGCCGCCGAGTGCCTAGACGAGCTGCTAGCTGCGGGCTATCACGTGGGCCTAGCGACGTCGTCGCGCCTCGTTACGGCCGAGCGCAACCTTAAGATGGTCGGTCTTTTTGACAAGTTTGAAACGGTAACGTGTGGCGAGGACGTCGTGCACGGCAAGCCCGACCCCGAGATGTATCTGCTCGCCTGCGAGCGTGCGGGCTTTGCCCCCGAGGAGTGCGCCGTGGTCGAGGATTCGCGCAATGGTTGCGTCTCGGGCATCACGGCCGGCTGCCACGTCTTTGCCGTCCCCGATATTGTGCCGCTGCCGCAGGACGTGGTGGATGGCTGCGAGGCCGTGCTCGATACGTTGTTCGACCTGGCGGCGGCAATCAAGACTGTGCGCTAGAAAATTGCGGCGTTGAAACGAGCGATTGCTCACGTTTGCGCTTAAGCAAAAGGGGTCCGGCAATGGTCGGGCCCCTTTTGCTTAAGCGGCGACTTAGCATACTCGCGGGCGTGCTATAGATACGCACCGAGGTTGATGGCCGTGGCGTCGGTCTGGCTGCTTGCCTGGGTGCTGGCGCGTTCCAGTAGGAACGGACGTACCAGTTCTTGGCGGTTGATATCCTCGGCGGCGACTGCGGTGACGGTACGCACTGCGGAGCCGACACGGATATGCTTGATCTTTGCCGGGGCCTTGTTCTCGATTTGCTCCATCAGCAGTTGGACACCCTTGCGGCCAATCTCGTAGCCCGGGGGCGCTACCGTAGTGAGCGGGACCGATCCGCTCCAAGCGAGCGGGTTGCCGTCGCATCCGGCCACGCGTACTTGCCCGGGGACAGAGATGCCCTTGTCGACCAGTGCCGAAACGACGCCCGAGGCCAACACATCGGTCAGGCCGACGACAAAATCGGGACGTTCGTCCGCGGGGCGCTCGGCGATTTGGGCACCGATGCCGTAGCCGTCGGCAGCGGTATTCCATTCGCCGGCGTCGATGACTTCGATCTTGATATCGGGGTGCAGGGCGAGCGCCTTATGAATGCCAAGGACGCGCAGGGTGAGTTGCATAAATGCTGCTCGGCCGACGACGACAATATGGTGCGCGCCGCGGGCGATGGCAAGTTCGGCAATGATGCGACCCTGGGCCTCATTGTCGGCCGCTACGTAGTAGCCGGGCTCGGAGCAATGGATGTCCAGATGGACGATCGGCACGGGCATCTTGGTCATGGCGGGGTGCCAGTCGGGGGATGCCATGGGCTGAACCATGACGCCGGACATCTGGGTGCCCATAAAGTAGCGCAGGTAATGGTCCTCGAGAATATCGTCGTTATCGGCGTTGGCGATGAGCAAGTCGTAGCCGTGCTTGCGGGCCTCGTTGTGGGCGCCGCTGGCGATTTGGAGCGAAAAGCCGTGATCGAGACGGGGGAGCACCAGGCCAAAGGACTTGGTGGCGCCGCCCGCGAGCTGACGAGCGCTTTGGTTGGGCAGGTAGCCAAGGCGACTGATGGTCTCGTTGATGAGCTTGAGGGTCTCGGGGCGCAGCTTTTCGGGATGGTTGAGCGCGTTGGAAACCGTGCCCAGCGAAACCCCGGCCTCGCGCGCGACGTCGCTGATTTTTACCTTTGCCATAGCGGCCCCTTTGATGCGTTTCAAGTACAAGCCAGATTGTAGCATCCCAAACCTACCAAAAAGGGACAGGTTTATTTTGGCAGGTTTATCTGGGGAAACGCCGTTGCCAGCGCGACCACCACGAAGGGGGCAGGTACCTTTGTGGTGGTTTGGACCGGCTGGACGTGTGTGCATCGAGTGGTATCTAAGTTGAGATACCACTTCTGGTATATCAGCTTGCGTTTGCGTGAGTACAATACTCGAACGTTATGCGTCTCAGCGCCCCCTGTGCGTGGACGTTTTGCAGTCAAGCGGACGAAGGGATTTATCCTATGTGCGGAATTGTCGGCTACACCGGCTCTGATATTGCAAAGAACATCCTGGTCACGGGCCTCAAGCGTATGGAGTATCGCGGCTATGACTCCTCGGGTGTCGCGCTCGAGGTGGGCGAGGGCGCCGCGGCGCACCTCGATGTCATCCGCCGCGTGGGTAAGGTCGCGGGCTTGGAGAGCGAGCTTTCCAATATCGACAGCGACGCTACCTGCGGTATCGGCCACACCCGTTGGGCCACCCACGGCAAGCCCTCCGTCGTTAACGCTCACCCCCACACCAGCTGCGACGGTCGTATCGCCATCGTCCACAACGGCATCATCGAGAACTTCGCCGAGCTGCGCGAAGAGCTGGAGGGCCGCGGCCACCACTTTAAGAGCGAGACCGATACCGAGGTCTTCGCGCATCTGATCGAAGAGGCTTATGCCGAGACGCACGACCTGATGGCCTCCGTGCGCGAGGCTTGCACCCACGTGGTCGGTGCCTATGGTCTGGCCGCCGTGTGCGCTGACGAGCCCGGCGTGATCGCCGTGGCCCGCAAGGATTCCCCGATCGTGGTCGGCGCGGGCGAGACCGGCGCCTATGTCGCCTCCGACGTCATCGCGCTCATCGACGCAACCCGCGACGTCGTGGTGCTCGAGGACGGTCAGTTTGCCAAGCTCACGCCCGCAGGCGTCGAGTACACCGACGAGGCCGGCAACGTTATCGAGCCCAAGGTCACCCACATCGACTGGGACCTGGACATGGCAGAAAAGGGCGGTTATCCCGACTTTATGCTCAAGGAGATTCACGAGCAGCCGCGCGTCGTGCGCGATACGCTGGTCGGTCGTATGACGCCGGCCGGCGAGCTCGACATCGACGAGCTGGGCCTTTCGCTCGAGGAGCTCAACGACATCGACCGCGTCTACGTGATCGCTTGCGGCACCAGCTATCACGCTGGCCTCATTGCTAAGAATCTCATCGAGGGCTGGGCTCGCATCCCCACCGAGGTGGAGGCGGCCAGCGAGTTCCGTTATCGCAATCCCATCATTACGCCGACGACGCTTGTCGTTGCCGTATCCCAGTCGGGCGAGACGGCCGATACCCTTGCCGCCATTCGAGACGCGCGCATTAAGGGTGCCAAGGTCTTCGGCATCACCAACGTGGTGGGCAGCCCCGTGGCGCGTGAGAGTGACGGCGTCATCTACACCAAGGCCAACAAGGAGATCGCGGTCGCCTCGACCAAGAGCTTCATCGGCCAGGTCGTGAGCCTCACGCTGCTGGCTTTGCTGTTGGCGCAGGTCAAGTACCGTCTGACCACCAAGCAGGCGCGCATGCTGTTCCGTGAGCTTTCCGATACGGCCGAGCAGATCCAGTGGATTTTGGATACCCAAACCGAGGCCGTGCATGAGGCCGCCCTGCTGTGCAAGGACGCGCAGTCCGCACTGTTCGTGGGTCGCGGCATGGGCGCCGCTATTTCCTACGAAGGTGCGCTCAAGCTCAAGGAGGTCAGCTACCTGCACGCCGAGGCCTACGCCGCCGGTGAGATGAAGCACGGCCCCATTGCCCTGATCGACCCGGGCTTCCCTGTCATCGCTGTGGCCACCAAGAGTGCCACCTACGACAAGACCGTGTCGAACCTCATGGAGTGCAAGGCGCGCGGCGCCAAGGTCATCGTCGTTGCCACCGAGGGCGACGAGGAGATCAACAAAATCGCCGACTGCATCATCCGCGTGCCAGCAGTCCGCGACGTGTTCAGCCCCATCACGGCGAGCGTCCCGCTGCAGCTGCTCGCCCGCGAGGTCGCCATCCTGCGCGGCTGCGATGTCGATCAGCCCCGAAACCTCGCCAAGAGCGTGACCGTGGAATAGTTGGTTCCGCCGTTCTAGCGACTAAGGCCCGGCTCCGCATCAAGATGAACCGCGCCCCAAATCTTGGACGCCCTAAATAGCGACTAGGCCGCAAGGGCCT
>USHR01000071.1 GCA_900554495.1 uncultured Collinsella sp. | reverse complement strand
ACTGCATGGCGTAGGCCAGACGGTTGGTGGGGATGCCGTGGCGCAGGCAGGGGATGGGCGCGGTCGTGTCCACGACCAGCGGCGGCTCGGGGCGCGCCTCGCCAATGTCGGAAACGCGCAGACGCGGCAGTGTGGCCTTGGCCTCGGGTGTGTCTTCCGCCTCCTGTGCGGCACGCAGTGCTGCCGTGCGCTCGACCACGTCGGCCAGCTCGGCATCGGTCATGGCGTCCCGCTTGGCTGCCAGCTCGGCGGCCTCGGCGCTCTCCGAACCCTCGGCGGCGTCAACTGGCACCAGCTCGACCAGCGCCATGTGATCGTTCTGCAGCACCAGCTCGCGCAGCAGGTCCTCAAAGTAGCTGCCGTCCAGCTCGCCACGCAGCTCGTCGTAAACCGGGCCGTACTTGAGCGCCAGCGTCGCGGCGTCGTCATCGTAGAGCCACGTGCTTAGCGCGTCGCACGCAATGGCCACGCCGTCGGCGATACCGTAGTCGCGCTGGCGCAGGTCGTATTCGTTGCTGCTGATGATGGCCTCCAGGCGCTCGCGCGGAACGCCGTGCTCGCACAGGTCGCGGCAAGCGTCCTGGAATACGCGACGCAGCTCGCGCGCCACGCCGGGCTGCGCATTTTGCAGCATGATGAGCTCGTAGGGCTGCAGGCACTCGGCCGCGGTGTAGCTCACCACGTTGCCGCCCAGG
The DNA here is from genome assembly GCA_900554495.1 of uncultured Collinsella sp. Classification (GTDB taxonomy): domain Bacteria; phylum Actinomycetota; class Coriobacteriia; order Coriobacteriales; family Coriobacteriaceae; genus Collinsella. The sequence goes on along the minus strand of USHR01000071.1, from coordinate 7,676 downwards.
CCGGCGGCCAGAATGGCCTTCTTAACTGGTGCTTCGTTGGAGCCCAGCAGCGCCTCGAACAGGATGTCCGCCGCGATCGTGCGCTTGCGGTCGAGCGCGCTGCCCAGCACAAGACCCAAGCCCACCAGGGCGTTCTCGGGCGTGGTAGCCATCTCGATGCGCTTGTACTCGCAGGTCACGGGCGCCTGCACGCCCAGCGGATTGGGCGCCAGCGTGGACGGGTCCTCGCCGGCGGCGACGGCAGCGTCCATGCGGCGGCTCGCGGCACTCGGCTGCGACAGATAGCGCTCGTCCAAAAACGCCAGCGCGCGGTCCACGTCCAGGTCGCCGTAGAGCGTGATGTAAGAGTTGGAGGGGTTGTAGTGGCGCGCGTGCGTGTCCAGGAACTGCTCGTAGGTGAGCGCGGGGATCGCGCGCGGGTCGCCACCGCTCTCGTGTGCATAGGCGGTGTCGGGGTAGAGCGCGGCGTTGACGGCGTCGTCCAGCACGCTCATGGGATCGGACAGCGCACCCTTCATCTCGTTGAACACCACGCCGTTATAGCGCAGCGTGCCCTCGTGCAGGCTCGCGGAGCTGCTGTCGCCCTCGGCGCCCTCCGGCAGGTCCAGTTCGTAGTGCCAGCCCTCCTGCTCAAAAATAGTCGGCTTGGTGTAGATGGCCGGGTTGAACACCGCGTCCAGGTACACGTCCATCAGGTTGTACAGATCCTGCTCGTTGGTGGTGGCAACGGGGTAGATGGTCTTGTCGGGGTAGGTCATGGCGTTGAGGAACGTCTGCATGGAGCTCTTGATCAGGTCGACAAACGGCTCCTTGACGGGGAACTTTGCCGACCCGCACAGCACCGAGTGCTCAAGAATATGGAATACGCCGGTGGAATCGGCCGGCGGCGTCTTAAAGCCAATGGCAGAGGCCTTGTTCTCGTCGTCGCACGCCAGGTACAGCAGGCGAGCGCCCGAGGCAGTGTGGCGCAGCACGTAGGCGTCCGAGTCGAGCTCGGGCACGGTCTCGCGGCGCTCGACGGCAAAGCCGTGGCAGGTAGTGCCGGGCACTAGCAGTGCGGCGGCAGCGGCGCGCGGGTCGGTTGAGGTAGTGGGCATATGCAGTCTCCTTTGACGCCCCAGCGGGGGCGAATCGAGTCGAATCCTCGAGAGTATACCCATATGGGGCCGCGGCTCTGCGGCGAACTGGAGACGATGTGGGTGGACTAGCCTAGCTAGGTTGATAACGAATGCCGCGGGTAGCCGCTGCACCCCACTAAAGTGAAATAACACCCCATTTACCGAATCATTTAGGAAATATATGGACTCCTAAAAAGTTCTAATACAATATAAGTCATCTATCTATAAGCTGCTGATTCCTTGCAAAGGTATGGTTGATATGGTTGAAGCAAATAGCGTTATCCCCCTGTACAAACAGATTGTTCGTGCGCTTTCTGATTCGATCGCCAACGGCACGTACCGCCCGGGAGATAAGCTCCCGACCGAGGCGGAGCTCATCGAGCAATTTGGCGTGAGCCGAATAACGGTTCGCTCCGCAATTAAAGAAATGGAAGATGCTGGGCTTGTTGAGAGGGCCCGCGGCAAGGGCACGTTCGTTTCGTCGGACACACAGATGTATGCCGCGGACGACCGTGAGAGCTTTACCCATTCGTGCCAGCTTGCTGGAAAACAGGCGTCTACCAGGGTTCTCGCAATGGGCTGGGACTTCCCAAGCCTGCGAGACGCGAAGTTCCTGGGCGTAGACGATACCCAAAAGGTATTGCGCAGTCGTCGTCTGCGCCTTGTGGACGACAAGCCCACGATGCTGGAAACCAATAGCTATTCCGCTGCGCTTTCTTTTTTGGAGCATGAATCCCTCGAGGATTCGCTGATGGCGGTACTCGATCGCCAGGGGATCAAGATGGGCCCCAACACGCGTACGCTCGAGGTCTGCTATGCGAGCGAGCTCGAGGCGGCATACCTTAACGTGGAGCTGGACTCTCCGCTGCTTCTGTTTGTCGATAGACGTTATGCTCCAAGCGGCGAGCCGCTTTTCATCTCCCGTCAGGTGTACTGCACCGAGCGACTGAAGTTCTATTTGTAAATTAGAGATAGATTGGTCAATTTACCGACCAATTGCTACCGTTCGCGGATTTGGAAAATAGACACACCGCGTAGGGTAGATTGCTAATATACTTTGTTATGACAATATAGTACGTCTTATTGATATTGGAGAACTATGAATAAGATATTGCTAGCGAGTCATGGTTATCTCGCCCAAGGTATGAAGAGCTCTCTCGAGATCCTGATGGGCGCCAACGACCGAATCGAGTGTCTGTGCGCCTATGTCGATGACGACACGAGGGATGTCGCAGCGCTTATCGATGCTTGGATGGAGTCGAAGGACCCTGCCGACTCTTGGTTTGTCGTGACTGACATCTTTGGCGGCTCTGTAAACAACGAATTCATTCAGAGGCAGACCGCCGGATCGTTTACGTTGATCACCGGAATGAACTTGCCGCTGCTGGTGGAAATGGCTACACAGCTGGACTCCCTGGATGCGGACAAGGCCAAAGCTGCGGTCGAGGGATCACGTTCGTTTATCATGCTTTGTGAGGCGGCGGACATGCTTGCCGATGTCGAAGAAGAAGAGTTCTAGTTAGTTCTGGTTCGAGCCCTAGCTAAGGGCCACGCCTGTCATTACCTTTATTACGTGCGGAGATGATTACGATGATTAAGCTTACGAGAGTTGATTACCGATTGATTCACGGCCAGGTCGCCATGTCTTGGACACATGCGCTGGATGTCGATTGCATCCTGTGTGCCAGCGACGCCGTGGCAAAAGACGACATGAGAAAAGCCGCATTGAGGCTAGCTCGTCCCAACGGCGTGAAGCTCGTCATAAAAGACGTAAACGCTGCTATCGAGGCGCTCAACAGCGGCGTCACCGACAAGTATTCGCTGTTTATCATTGTCGAGACGATCGAGGATGCCTATCGCCTTGCTAAGGGTTGCAAAGACATCAAGGAGATCAATTTGGGCGGAACTCGAAAGTCTCCCGAGACCACGCTTCATCCGACCCCCGCGATCTTTGCGACCGAAACCGATGCCGAGCATATCCAAGAGCTTGTCAACGATGGCGTGGTTATCGAAATCCGTCAGGTTCCCAATGACTCAAAGGTACTTGCCAAGGACGTTTTCTAGCTGGAAACATGCCATTGTCTAGCATTTATTAACTAGGTCCTCCTTTCTTTAGCCCGCCGATCATTTGATCGGCGGGCTTTTTATTAAAGAAAAATCAAAAAAGTCTGAAATAGTTCTTGCATAGTTAGTTATATAAAGTATTATAACGTCATGGGATGAATGAAGGGTTCATCCAAGTGAGTTAGGAGTAAGGGATGTTCAATTTCGATGAGCCTCGTTACGAGAAGGTTGTGAGCGATGCCCTCGCTCTCCGTCCTCAGATTGAGGCTGCCGTGGACAAGGTCTGCGAGCAGGGTTATTCCAACATCTTCTTCATCGGCTGCGGCGGCACCTGGGCCCACACGCTCCCGATGAAGTATTGGGTCGAGACCACCACGGCCGACGTCGACGTCCACTGCGAGATTGCCGCTGAGTTCCTCGCATGCCCGCCCAAGACCTTCAACAAGGACTCGGTCTGCGTCTTCTCCACCCGTACCGGCACCACCCCCGAGATCATCGAGGCCGCCAAGTTCTGCCAGGAGCAGGGTGCCCGCACGCTGATGTATGTCTCCAACGACAACACCCCGGCCACTGAGTACGCCGATTACAAGTTCTTCAGCTTCGCCGAGGACGACGTTCTGTGCGAGGCCATCTACACCTACCAGATCACGCTGGTCGCCCGCTTCCTCAAGAACGCCGGCGCCTTCCCCAAGTACGACACCTTCATGGAGGAGTTCGGCAACATCGCTCCGTACCTCATCAAGGCCAAGGACGCTCAGGACGAGCGCTGCGCCGCCATGGCCGAGGACTTCAAGGACACCGATTACCACATGGTGATTGGCTCCGGCATGCTCTGGGGTGAGGCCTACGACTACGCTATGTGCATTCTCGAGGAGATGCAGTGGATCAAGACCAAGTCTATCCACGCCGCCGAGTTCTTCCACGGCACCATCGAACTCTGCGAGGAGGGCACGAGCCTCATCATGCTCTACGGCGAGGACGACACCCGTAAGCTCATGGACCGCGTGGACAACTTCACTCACATGCTCGCCGACGAGAAGGGCGTCCATGTCCGCGTGAACAAGTTCGACACCGCCGAGGTCGAGCTGCCGTTCAGCGACCCCGAGTTCCGCAAGATCGTCTCCCCGATGGTCACCTACACCATCACCGAGCGTCTGAGCTGCCATCTCGAGCACGTTCGTAACCACCCGCTCACCACGCGTCGTTACTATCACCAGATGAACTACTAATCCTCTCAAATTGCTGCGGTTGTCTGCAGGCGAGCTGCGCAGAACGCCTCGCCTGCAGACCTGTTTCTGGGGTTGATCGAAATGGTTGTCCAGTATCTTCTAGTTGCACTGGTCGCATTTATTGCGTCCATGGACGAGCAATTATTTGGCATTACGATGCTTGGTCGCCCGCTGTTTACGAGCCTGTTTGTCGGCTTGATCCTTGGCGATGTCCAGCAGGGCGTTATCGTCGGCGCTGCTTTGGAGTCCATGTTCATGGGTGCCATCATGGTCGGCGCGGCGGTTCCTCCCGAGGTCTATGCCTCCGGCGTGCTTGGCTGCGCGTTTGCCGTCATTACGGGTACGGGCACGGCAACTGCCGTCGCGCTCGCCCTTCCCGTCTCCGTCTTCCTTCAGGTGTGGCGCAACTTCTGCTACGCCGTTCCGGGCGCCTTTGCCTGCAAGAAGATTGAGACCGCTCTGGCAAATCGCGATCTTGCCAAGGCAAATCTGTACCATCTGACCATCGTGCCGCTGTCGATTGGCATTCCGTCTGCACTGCTGGTGTTTTGCTCGCTGTTCTTTGGTGCCGACCTCATCAACAATGCGCTTAACGCTATTCCGCAGTTTGTGATGGACGGCCTCAACGTTGCGTCCGGCGTCATGGTCTGCATCGGCTTCGCACTTCTTATTAGGACCATGGGCGACAACAAGCTTCTTCCTTGGCTGTTCCTGGGATTCATTATGGTCATCTACCTCAAGATGGACGTTGTCGGTGTTGCCGCTGCCGCTATCTGCGTCGCGCTGCTCCTGGCCTTCCGCGAGGGCTCGGCCGGTCCGCAGGCGGTTGCCGAGGATGAAGGGGAGGACTTCTAATGGCTACCCAGAACACCGATCTCAAAGAGGCCAAGAAGGACGCGATTATGACTCCCGATATGTATCGGAGCATGTTCCTTCGCCAGTTTACGAGCCAGTGCTCGCAGTCGTACGACAAGATGATGGCAATGGGCTTCATGTACACCATTCAGAAGCCCCTGCGAAAGATCTATCCCAACGACGACGATTACTATGCGGCGCTCGATCGCCATACCGAGTTCTTTAACATCACGCCTCATGTGCTTCCGTTTGTAGCCGGCCTAACGGTTTCGATGGAAGAGCAGGCGGCTGCCGATAAGAACTTCGACACGTCCTCGATTAACGCCATGAAGGTCGGCCTCATGGGACCGCTTTCCGGCATTGGCGATTCGTTCTACTGGGGTACGTTCCGCGTGGTCGCCGCCGGCATCGGTATTGGCATCGCGTCGACGGGCAACCCGCTCGGCCCCATCGTGTACGCGCTCATCTACTCGGTGATTAACTTTGCAACGCGTATCGTCGCCGCCCATCTGGGATACGACCTGGGAACCAAGTTCCTGCAGCAGTCCGAAGAGAACAACCTTATGTCTCGCATGACGCATGCTGCCGGTGTCCTCGGAATGACCGTCATTGGCGCGATGATTGCGGCACAGGTCTCCCTGTCCACAGCTTTGACCTTTGATGTGGGTGGTTCGGAGATTGTCCTGCAGGATCTGTTCGATTCGATCTTCCCTGGCCTTCTGCCCTTGCTGGCAACGTTCGCTTGCGTTGCCCTCTATAAAAAGGGTGTCAAGACCATTTGGATTATTATTGGCATCTTCGCGATCTGCATCATCGGAACGGGCTTGGGAGTGTTCGCAGCGGCGTAATGTTGACTGCTATGTTCGCGCGTTGGATAACTAACTGACCGTTTGAAAACGGGGCTCGGCGTAAGGCCGGCCCCGTTTTTTGTTTGAGGGATTTTCCGGCTGTCCAATAGTCCAGGCTCATGCATCACTCACGTATCTCTCATCTTTCATTCGTCACTAATACGAGAGATAACTGAAAGACGAGAGATAAATATGAGAGATAACTGAGCAGCAAGGAGACAAGCAATCATGGTATTGTCTCAATACTGATTGTTCTACCAGCAAAAACATGTTTAAATGAAACAGATGGCAGACATCTTTTCTTTCATCTCTCACTTATCTCTAATATGAGAGATAGCAGAAAGATGAGAGATAATTACGAGAGATAACTGAGAGACGAAGGAAATCTATTCGTGGCATTCTCCGCCGGGCCGAGCGAAAGGACATGCAGATGAACGAAAACGAGCTGACCGGTCTGCTCGAGTCTTTAAGGCGCATGGGCTCGGACGATCTTAACGTCGAGGTCAAGGAGAGCGCCACGACGCTTTCCCGCGACGTATGGGAAACGGTTAGCGCATTCGCGAATACCGCTGGCGGAATTATCGTGCTCGGCGTGAGCGAGCGCGCGGGCTTTGTCCCGGTTGAGAACTTTGAGACCGAGAAGGTGCTCAACCAATTCGTAGCGGGCATGGGTGATGCCGGCGGGCGCGGAAAACTGGCCAATCCGCCCAAATACACCATTGAACGCGTGGAGCTCCAGGGCACCGTGGTTCTGGTCATCACGATTGAGGAGCTCGACCCGTCTAACAAGCCTTGTTATGTCATAGAGCGGGGCGCTCAAGGCGGCAGCTACAAACGCATCGATGATAAAGATGTTCCGCTCTCGTCGACCGAGGTCCTGTCCTTGTCATCGTATGAACGGGCGAGCCCCAGTGATCGCGATGCAGTGCTCGGCGCGGTCGCAGGCGATCTTGACGAGGCCCTGGTCGACCGCACGATAGAGCGTGCTTTCTCACTGACACCTCGTGCGATGCGCGGCGCGCCGGACAAGAAAACGAAGCTGGAGCGCCTGAATTTCCTCGACTCCCAGGGCAATGTCACTAAGGCCGGACTCCTGGCTGCGGGTGCCTATCCTCAGCAGTTCTATCCCAAGCTCTTTATCGATGTGGCGGTCTATGCCGGAACGCAGAAGGGCGCTGCGGGGTCGTTGAGGTTCATGGACCGTACGATCTGCGAGGGAACGTTGGGCGAAATGATCTCGGATGCCGTCGCGGCAATCGCCAAGAATTTGCGGCGAACCTCGACGATCCAAGGCGTCTCGCGTGTCGACTCGCTGGAGATTCCCGAGGAAGTCCTACGCGAGGCAATCGCCAACGCCGTAATCCACCGAGAATACGGAGATCGGTTCTGTGGGCAATCGATCGCTGTTGACGTTTTTGATGACCGTATCGAGGTGACGAACCCCGGCGGCCTATACGGAGGAAAGACTCGCGAGAACCTGTTTGACGGCAACTCCCGATGTCGCAATGCGACGCTTGTGAAGCTCATGTCGATTGTCCCGCTGCCGGATGGCGCAGGTTCGC
>USHR01000070.1 GCA_900554495.1 uncultured Collinsella sp. | reverse complement strand
ACCGAAGCCGGCGTGGTTTCTTCGCCGCCGCGCACCAAGATGTCGTCGGGCAACAGCGCGCCCGACCCCTGGTCCTCGTAGAACAGCAGACCATGCTTGTGGGCCAGGGCGGCGAGCTCCCTTGAGCTCACTTCCTCGTGAAAACCCTCGATGCGATAGTTGGAAGGATGAACCTTGAGGATCATTGCCGTTTCGGGCGTGATGGCGCGCTCATAGTCGCTCAAATGCGTGCGGTTGGTGGCCCCGACCTCAACGAGCTTGGCACCCGAGGCCTCCATAACATCGGGGATACGGAAACTGCCGCCGATCTCGACAAGCTCGCCGCGGCTGACGATAACCTCTTTGCCCGCGGCATGAGTCGCCAGCACTAGCAGCACCGCGGCGGCGTTGTTGTTGACCACGAGCGCGTCCTCGGCACCGGTAAGCGAGCGGATGAGCTGCGCGGCATGTTCCTTGCGCGACCCGCGCGAGCAGGTGTCCACGCTGTACTCGAGCGTGCTGTAGCCGCGCGCGACCTCGGCCACGGCCTTGGCGGCCGACTCCGCGAGCGGAGCACGGCCCAGGTTGGTATGGATGACCACACCCGTGGCGTTGACGGCGGGACGCAGGCTCGGCAGCGCGGAGCGATGCGCACGCCACTCGATGGCCGAGGCCAGCTCGCGCCTGGAACGCGGGGCGGCACCGGCGCGAATGGCGGCGCGCTCCTCGTCGAGCTCGGCCGTGACGGCAGCATGGACCACCGCGTCGCAGGTCTCCCCCGCCGCCTTCACCACCGGCCACTCGGCAAGCAGCTCGTTGACGGAAGGAATGGCGCGCAGGCGGTCGCGCACCTCATCGGACATGTTCTGGCTATCGCTCATGTGCAGCCTTTCAAAACCAAGGGCAGATCAGTCGGTCGCTCATAAAAACCAGCCGAATCAATCTGCTGAATCAATCAGTCGTTATTATCCACGTGCTCCGTGATCTTTTCCACGCGAACGGCGTTTTCCTGGGTGAGCGCGGCGCCCGTCAACGGGTCCCAACGCAACGGTGTATGGTCGAGTGGGCCGACGCCCAAGCCTTGAGCGCCACCGGCATCAGCGCCAAACGAACGTCCGCCGGGGGCGGCCGACGTAAAGATGCACGCCGGATGCAGATAGGGCGTCGTCTCAACGCGTACGCGATCGCGGCCCATATCGCTCACGAGCTCAACGATCTCGCCGTCAGCGATGCCCATGTGCGCAGCAACATCGGCATTCATCTGCACGGCATCCAGGTCCGATCCAGCCTCGGCGGCACCGGCCGCCGCAAGCCTTCGCGAGGTATGCGACTCAAAGGGACGGTTGCCGCTAATGAGGCGAAACATCCCTGGGCCAGGCTCCACCATGGGAGCAATCCAGTTGGGTACACGACCCAGGCCGGCTCGTTCCCATACGTCGCTTGCCAGCGCAATTTTGCCGCCATCCTGGGGAATCGCCGGCTCGCCCGTACGCGACGGCAACGCGACGCCCGTGTCGGCCCAGCCGCGTTCCTTGAGCTCGTCCAGATCAATCCCAAACGGTGCCACCTGGGCAGCCGCTAGATCGTCAGACGTAAACTGGAAGTACTCGCCCACGCCACACGCCTGCGCCAGACCGGCAAAGATCTCCCGACCGGGACGTGTGTCGTCATGCTGCACGGGCAGCACGGCGTTGCGGTAGAACACGCGCGCGTCGTTGCGGCCCACGACCGTGCCCACGCCGCGGTCGGCCTCCAGATACGTCACATCGGGCAGCACGAAGTCGGAAGCACGCGCCGTCTCGGACCAGTGAATGTCAATCGTCACGAGCAAGTCGAGCCGCTGCAAAATACCCAACCAAGCCTGAGCATTGCCATAGCCCGCACCGGGGTTACTGGCATAGACGATAAGCCCACGCAAATCGCCGGCAAGAATCGACTGACCGATGGTCGTGCACAGACCGCGCTCGGGGTCGACGAGCGGATAGCGCTCAGACCCCAACTTAGGCTCACGCGGCACTGACGGCGTCGCAAAACGCGCAGGGTCCAAGTCGCCCAACGCAAGCGGCGTAGGCGGGTTGAGGGCACCGCCCGCGTGTCCGATGCAGCCCAGCAGCACATCGACCAGACAAATCGCGCGCGCGGTCTGGGTGCTATTGGCATACGCGATACCGATGCCGCCATGAAAGCCCGCATCCACCACGGCGGCAGGCGCGGCGGCAGCTAGATCGCGCGCAGTCGCTCGGATATCGTCCGCCGGCACATCGCACATCGACTCAGCCCACTCGGGCGTCCAAACAGCAGCAGTCTGCGCCAGCTCGTCAAAACCCGTGGTATAGCGGGCAACGAACTCGTGGTCGTACAGGCCCTCGGCAATGAGCACATGCGCAATGCCCAGCAGCAAGGCCAGGTCACAGCCCGGGCGCACGCGCAGCCAGCGGTCGGCAAGCGCAGCCGAGCCACTGCGCCGGGGGTCGACCACGATAATCTTCGCCCCACGTCGACGGGCATCGTTGAGCGTATCAACGGCCCCCATCGTCGACGAATCGACAATGGAACGCCCCAGGTACATGATGCAATCGGTGTGCGCCAGGTCGGAGGCGGGGCTGTAGCCCAGGCTGTGCTCCCAACCGGTAAGTCGGCTTACCTCGCAGGCACCGTCGGCACCGTACACGTTGGGCGAACCGAGCGCATGCATAATGCGATACGCCCAGTAGCGGTCGAACGAGGGCACGCCGAGCGTCATGCCCAGCGCACGGGGACCATGTCCGTCAACAATCTCCCCAAGGCGCGCTGCGATCTGCGCGAACGCCTCATCCCACGAAATCGCATCGAACCCCGAGCCATCCTGGCGGCGGCGCATGGGATGCAAAATCCGATCACGCTCGTCAAACGGCATTGCCAGGCGATGCCGTCCGCGGGCGCAGAGGGCACGCGCCGCGCACGGATGCCCCGGCACCGGCAACTCGGCCACCACGTGACCGTCCTCAACGTGTGCCGCAAAGGCGCAATCGGCATAGCATCCCCCGCATGTGGTCACCACGGCGCGACCGTCACGCTTAACAGCAGATGCCATCTCGATTACCCCTTTCATCAGCCAAACACAACAGGCCAAAAGCCCGGCAACGAGCCCCAGACCCAAAAAGCCTCCCGCACGGCAATGCCCCGCGGGAGGCCCAACGTCAAACAGACGGTACCTTACGCCTCGGACTTCTTGGCGTAAATAAACCAGTAGCCGAGCGCGACAAGAACCGCGCCGCCCACGATGTTGCCCAGCGTAGCGGCGGACAGGTTAAACGCAATGCCCGCGGCGTTGAGCGCATCGGCGCCGGCGACGTCGGCACCATAACCGCATGCATGCATCACGGCGCCCATGGGCAAAAAGTACATGTTAGCGACGCAGTGCTCAAAACCGCAGGCCACAAAGGCGGCGATGGGCAGCAGAATGCCCACAACCTTATCGACCACGGTCTTGCCGGCGGTACCGATCCACACAGCCAGGCACACAAAGATGTTGCACAGGATGCCGCGGAAGAAGATCGTCACCCAGTCGATCGTCACCTTGCCGGCGGCGACGCTCACCATGGAATTGGCGACCGCCTCGCCGTTGAGCTTGTAAATGCCGGCCATGTACACCAAAAAGACGATGAACAGGGCACCGACAAAGTTACCGACCCATACGACGACCCAAGCCTTGAGCATCTGGACCAGGGTGATCTTTTTGCTCTTGAGCGCGCAGACCATAAGCGAGTTACCGGTAAACAGCTCGGCGCCACACACCAGCACCAGCACCAGGCCCAGGCAAAAGCACAGGCCGCCCACGACGCGCTGGGCGCCCCAGCCCAGCGTGCTATCGCTCAAGAACACGGTAAAGAACAGGCCACCGAAGGCAATAAACGCACCGGCGAACATTGCCAACAGAAAGGCCTTTGCGACCGGCAGGTTGGCCTTGGTCACGCCGGCGGCCTCGGTCTTGGCCTCGATCGCGGCGGGCGCCAGGCAATCGGGAGCGGGGTACTCCACCTTGGAATCTGCCATGTCAATCACTTCTTTCCTAATCAGCAGGGACAAGCGCTCCTATTGCTCTTGTCCCAAGCGGACAAAGTGGGAAAAGTCGTTGACGGCCACGGCGTCGTACACGGCGTCGACGGCGTCAAAGACCTCCGGGGACATGGGGTTGTAAAACTCCGTATCGCCCGGCTGAATCCCAACGAAGACGATATCTTCGCACGATTGCTCGATTTCCTCGATCAGAATCGACAAAGGGAGCGAATGCGTGGTGAACATCGACTTGCGGGCCACATCGCGCTTATCGAGCAGGCGGATAGACCCGACGGGCAATGCCATGTCGGCGGCATCGACCAAGACCAGACGCGGCGGACGCTCGCGCTTGACCTCGATGATGTCGTCCTCGGGCGTTTGGCCTCCGTCGATGGTGTACCAACCGGCGATGGGTGCGTCTTCCATCTTTTTGGAGAGCACGGGGCCGGCGGCATCGTCGGCACGCAGCACGCTTCCCGCCGTGAGCACGATACCCGCAAACGGGGCGTCGTTCACACGGCCATCCACAACGCGACCCATTACTGCAACCTTCCCGTCAGATACACGCCCGACACATCGCGCACGCGCTCAACCAGATCGCGGAATTTCATCAGAAACGCGACCTGCTGGGCATGCAGGCCAAAGTCGTCATCGAACACCGAGATGCCGGCCTTGGCCGACCCGCGAAAACCGCGCTCGTCGAGCAGCGCATCGCAGGCCTCGAGCAGCGACGGCACCGCCGCCTTGTCGAGCTGGCACTCGCCAAAGGAGCGGATGGCCTCGAACTTGGTCTTGGCCTCCCCCTCCGGCAGCGCGTCGACGAGCGAATAGAAGACATCCACCGGCACCGACAAGCGCGGCTCAAAGCAGTCGAGCACGCCGGTGTGGTGGCCCACGGCGAGCGTGTAGTACAGCACGTCGCAGGCCTCCTGGGGAACGTCTTCCTCGGTCTCCACAAACTTACGCGTGAGCTCGTAAAAGACCACCTGGTCGGGCGCATGGCCCAGGCAGGGGTCGGCGACGCCCTCGGCGGCCTCGTCGCTTGCGCGCGAGGCATCGCCAAAGGAGCCGCCGAGCATACCGGGGCCCGCAAAGTAACCAGAGCGGTCCGTGAGCTCCATCTAGCGACCTCCGGCCAGCACCAGATCCTGCAGCGCCGAGTAGACCTCAACGCGGCGCGGATCGTCCTGCTTGTCGATGAGCAGCGCCATGGCACCGCGGATATCGCCCTTGGGCGCGCCCTCGAGCGTATCCATAAACTCGTTGGCCAGGTCGCGGCCGTAACGGTAGCCGCTCATGGCGCGAGCCTCGCGCTCGATGGCAACGCGCAGCTTGTACGGCACGCCGGGGTGCAGGATATCGGCCTGCTCGCCGGCAGCCTCAACCGTGGTCTCGGCATGGAGCTTTTGGTCTAGCAGGCCAAGTGCCATGGCAAAGCCGTAGACGGTCTGCGCGGGGCTGGGCGGGCAGCCGGGGATGTAGACATCGACCGGCAGAATCTTATCCGTGCCGCCCCAGACGCAGTAGTTGTCGTAGAAGATGCCGCCGGTGCAGCCGCACGCGCCATAGGACACCACGATCTTGGGATCGGGTGCGGCCTCAAACGCGCGCAGGGCCGGCATGCGCATGGCACGCGTCACGGCGCCGGTGTACAGCAGCACATCGGCGTGACGGGGCGAGGGCACGACCTTGATGCCAAAGCGCTCGACGTCGAAGACGGGCGTGATGGAACCGAAGATCTCGATCTCGCAGCCGTTGCAGCCGCCGCAGTCGACACGGTAGACGTACACCGAGCGCTTGATCTTCTTAAGAAGGGTCGCCTTGGCCTTCTCGATGCTCTCGTCGAGCTCGATCTTGGTCGGGCGGTACTGAAGCCGCTCGGGCAAAAGCGTGGGTTCGGCCATGGTTACTCCTCCTTCGTTTCAAAATCCATGATGATGCCCTCGACCGGCGCCGGACCGGCGGGAATCTCGGGCGCATCGGGGTTGAGCTCGCGGTCGATATACTCCGGGTTCACGCCGTGGCCGCCCAGATACTCCATGCCGGGGCCCTGGGGCTCGCCGGACGCAAGCGTCTCGTTGGCGGCCATGCCGTGCGCGTTGCCGGTCTTTACGGCCGAGGCGGCGCGCAGGGCGTCGAGCTCGCGCTTGCACTCCTGGCACATACCGACGGTGCGGGCGGCCTGCTCGGCCTCCATGCCGCCGGCCTTTTGCAGCAGGCGCTTGGCGTAGTCGATCTCCTTGTGCGGGGCAAACGGCTTGCCGCAACGCGAGCAGTGCTCGAGCGTATAGACGCTCTTGCTGGTGAGGTCGTCCTTGCTCATGACGGCCAGCTCAAACTCCTCGGTGAGCTTGATGGCCTCCATGGGGCAGGCTTCCTCGCAGCGGCCGCAAAAGATACAGCGACCGTAGTCGATCGACCAGGTGATGGTATCGGCCGCAAGGTCGGTGTCCATGCGAATGGCATCGGCCGGGCACGCCACGCCGCAGGCACCACAGGCGATGCAGAGCTCGGCGTTGTGCTCGGGCTTGCCGCGCATGTCCTTGTTGGTGGGGAACGGCGCAAACGGGTACTTGACCGTCGCGTCGCCGGCCTTGGCGTTGACCTTCCAAAGCTTCAGCATATTAGAGCGCCTCCTCATCGAGCGGAGCGGCCATGGTGCCCTCGCCCGCAAGCGGCGACTTGTCGCGCCAGACGTTCTCGAACTGCTCCTTGTCGAGCACGTGGTCGCGCTTGGCGGCGACATCGGTCACCGTCACGCGGTCGGTGCAGGAGTAGCACGGGTCGAGCGAGCCGACGATCAGCGCCGCGTCGCCCACGGTGTTGCCGCGGAACATGTAGCGCAGGACCGGCCAGTTGCTGTACGTGGCCGCCTTGGCGCGCCAGCGGTAGCACTTCTGGTTGTTGCCGAGCATGGCCCAGTGCACGTCCTCGCCGCGCGGAGCCTCGGTGGCGCCGATGGCGTACTTGTGCGGGGTGTACTCCCAATCCGTAGTGAGGATGGGACCCGACGGGCAGTTCTCGAGCATGGTCTCGATCATGTCGATCGAATCGTAGACCTCCTGGATGCGGACGGCGGTGCGGCCGAAGGCATCGCAGGTGTCTGCCGTGGCAGCATGCATCTTCTGAACATCCGGATCGGCGTAGCCATCGAAGGGATGGTCGAAGCGCACGTCGCGGGCATAGCCCGAGCCACGCATGAGCGGGCCGACCGGCGAGAAGTCGCGTGCGATTTTGCGGTCCAGAATGCCGATGCCACTCGTACGCTCAATAAAGTTGGGCGTGGAAAGCAGCACGTCGACGAGCTCTTGAACCTCGGAGCGCAGCTGATGGATGGTCGTGAGCGTGGAAAGCTTCTGCTCGGCCAAAATATCGCGACGCACGCCGCCGATCACGTTGAGGCCGTAGGTCTTACGGTGACCGGAGAGCTTCTCGGCCAGGTCCATGGACTTCTCGCGGACGCGGAAGAACTGCTGGAAGCCGGAGTCGAAGCCGGTGTAGTGCGATGCGAGGCCAATATTGAGCAGGTGCGAGTGCAGACGCTCGACCTCGAGCATGATGGCGCGGATGTACTGGGCGCGCGGCGGGACATGAATGCCCTGAGCGCGCTCGACGGCCTCGGCGTAGGCCACCGAGTGGGCGCAGCCGCAGATGCCGCAGATACGGTCGGCGAGGAACGTCACGGCGTCATAGTTCAGGCGCGTCTCGGCAACCTTCTCCATGCCGCGGTGCACGTAGAACAAACGGTAGTCGGCGTCGACGATCGTCTCGCCCTCGACGAACAGGCGGAAGTGGCCAGGCTCGTCGGAGGTAATGTGCAGCGGGCCCATGGGGACGAGCGTGGTCTCCTTGCCCTTGGTGTCGTCCAAGAACTCGTAGTTTTCCATGTCACTCGCAGGAGCGGGACGGAAGCGGTAATCCATGGAGTCCTTGCGCAGCGGGTACAGGCCGCTGGGCCAGTCATCGGGCAGCACCAGGCGGCGACGATCGGGCAGACCCTCGGGGATCAGGCCGAACATATCGCGCAGCTCGCGCTCGCCCCACACGCAGGCGGGGACGAACGGCGTCACGGACGGGAACGTCATCTTGGCGGGGTCGACCTCGGCACGCACGGTAACCCAGCCGGGGTCCTCCCCCTCCATGGAGATGACGTAGTACACGGCGTAACGGCCGCACAGGCTGCGCTCATCGTTGCCGATGATCACGGGAATCCAGCCGTAGCGCTCGTAATACAGGTAGTGGACGGCCTCGGGCAGCTTGTCCTGCTTGACGGTAATCGTCAGCTGGTCCTCGCACTGCCACTCAACCTTCTCGATAGCGCCCGGCACTGCGGCGCGCAGGGCCTCGACGTGGCTTTCGCAACGACG
>USHR01000069.1 GCA_900554495.1 uncultured Collinsella sp. | reverse complement strand
TCTCTCCGTCGTCGGCAGCGTCAGATGTGTATAAGAGACAGGGCTCAACGTGGGCAAGCACGGCCTCGCGCTGCGGAGTCGTGGCAGTGGGCATGCCGTCAGCCAACACAAACGAGCCATCCGCTGCAAGCTCAAGCGCTTGGTGTGGCAGCAGCGCGGGCATGCCTACCTCAGTAATGGAGGGAAAGACCGCCTGCATGCTAGAGACCTTGACGTTGCCTCCGCGCTCGCGCTCGAGCAGCGCCGCAACGTCGCGGGCCACCTCATAGCGCAGCGCGTCGCTTACGATAACGACCGTCGTTTTGGCAGACCCCACAAAGGTGGGCAGCACATGCCAGTAGAATTCATCCTGCCGTGCAGGGCCATCGATGTAGCCGCAATCGGCCCACTCTCCTTGCGCAGCGGATGTCCAGCAGGCATTGGCATCGGCCAAGAACCAGTTACTGTAGAGATTCTCCGCCCAGTCCACCACGGCTCGGGCAGGCTCCTCGAGCACATCGCACTCGACAGAGCGCGCCCGCAAATACGCGGTGCACATATGACGATAGGCAGCATCCATGGAATACCAATCGGACGTATAGGCATCCCACACCTGCTGGGGTTGCGCCAGATGGAACCCGCCCGCATGTGCCTGCCTAAATGCGCACATATCGGCCACAGCGGCAAGCAGGCCAAAGTAGCTCTCGACACGGCGGTACCAGCTTAGGTCGCAGCGACGCGCAACAAAGGCGCGTGCGTCCTCAACACGGTCTGCACCCTGGGCAAACGAGCTGAACAACTGCGAGAGCACAGCCTCATTGACGCACGGGAACACATCAAGCGAGGCCAGCGCATCGATCGGCAGAGCCTCAAACCGCACAAAGAGCCCGCGGGCATCCTCCACCAAACGACAGATCTCAAATAGGTCCTCGCTCGACGCCTGGGTATCGGCGGCCTGGTCCCACGTGCGCACCGCCTCAAGGCAATAGGGGCCGTAGGCGGGAGCCACATAGCTTTCGAGTCCCTTGAGCGCTCCCTCGGGAAGCGCGGTAGACGCCGCTGTAAGGAGCACATGGGATGAAAGCATAAGCAATGAGTCACGCTCATACAGCGGTCCCTCAAACCCATAGCAGCGAAGCATAAAGGCAGAGAGCACATCGCGCACGCAGTACTTGTCCATCAACTCGGCCAGCGCCTCGGGACCCTCGTGCAGCAGCATGGTCATACAGCCACGCAGCACAAACGCGGGGCGCGCGTCACCAAGCTCTTTACCGCCAAAAATCACCGTAAGGATGCCGAGTTCGATATCGGATGCGCCCGAGGCATGCGGAACACACGCGGCAAACTTAGCGCAGCGGGTCTTGGCATCAAAGAACGTCTTGTGCTCGCGCAGGCTCTCGCGCACGGCGTCGATATTCTCGATGCCCAGCTGATCGGCCAAAAGCGAAAGATAGTCAGCCTGGAACTGATCGGCATACAGCTCAACATCGGCAAGCCAATCACCCTCAAGCCTGCCGCGCGGGCAACGGCGATACAGCAAGATATCGCTCGCAAGGTCATCGCGGTTGATGAGCTTCTTGACGGCAAACATACGACCCTCGCAGGCCTCAACAAAGCGCACCGGGCGCTCAAAGTCACCGTGAGCAGGCATTACGCCGGCATCGGCCCCCACGCCGTCGAAACCCTCGGCAGCCAATCGCTCAAACTCAGGAGCAAACTCGCCGTCCGCATCGTGCCAAATCACAACACGGCGCGGCGCGCATGAGGACAACGGCTGCAAAAATCGGAGCTTGAGCTGTTCTTCTACATCGATCTTGGGCATGAATATCCTTACCGTATCTGCAGTTACTTAATCTTCGCCAGCACATCCTGAAACTTGGCGTAGTTGACCTTGACGCCGTCATCCAGGTCGATCTTAATCATCTGGTCTGCCAAGTGGTGCAGTTTCTCCTCGTAGGCAATGGTCTCTTTGAGCTGGTCGTTGAGCTTTTTGATGCGCTTATCCAAGCGCACGCGCTCGCCGCGCTCGGCACTGACAAGGGCATCGTTGGCATACCCAATCTGGGCACGGTAGCGCTCCTGCTGCTCATGCACATAGTCGGTGCGGATGCGAGCCAACAGGTCAGGCTGGTAGCGATGCATGTAAACAAGGCACTTGAAGCCGTTCTTCTTGCCGCTGTCGAACAGCCAGTAGATGGGGCGCTTCTTATAGGTCTGGCAGTGGTCCTTAAAGAAGTCCTTCAAAAAGTAGATGCGGATTACCTCGCGCGAGGTACCCTTGCCGCCGAGTGCCTCGGCAATAAAAGCCAGGTTCTGCTCAAGCGTCTCCTCGCCATACACGGTGCGCGCAAAGTCGATAAAGTAGCGCACGATGTCGTCGTCAAAGTACTCGTCATCGGTAATGGGCAGCACGTTATCGCTATCGGGCATAAAGGTCACATGCGCGGAATCGGGCATCTTGGCCAGATAGTCGTCGACCGTGGCGCCCTGATCGGCCAGGACCAGCCCGTCCACATCCAGCGAATAGCGGCCGAACATGCAGCCCACGGCATAGCTTATGAGCGAGGTGATCTCATCGCGCTTGGTACGCACGTATTTGTTACCCTTATAGCTCTCGGGAATCTCGTCGGCGGTGTCGAAGATGCGCGCCACCGAGACGTACTTATCCTCGACCTCGATGGGCACCTCGCCCTCCATGTTGTAGATCTTGGCAAAGATTCGGTTGAGCTCTTCCTCGTTAGCGCGAAGCTGCTCGAAGCGAGCATTGACCTCGGCCTTACGAGCCTCGTATTTATCTTGAAGTAAAGTGGCCATGACAGACCGCCCTTTCTTTGTTGAAAAGTGCGGCTACGCAAATTTAAAATTTGCACTAGCCAGCTAAACAATTAACAGATTTAAATTCTTTACGGATTAAAGCGCGTCGTTTATTAATTCCCTAGCGTTTGTTGCTCTTTCTATGAATGAGCTTTTCAAATTCGCCTCTGCCAGCGTCCTTAAAATAAAAACGAGCGTCAATATCAATCGCCTTTATCCAGTCGGTAAACGCCTTTTGAGGCAGAAGCATCATGGCAGTCGTTTTTCCACTTGAACCACCAGCTTTATCCTCGAGAAGCATCATTCCATTAGGGAAGTAATACGTACACCCATGTGCAAGTGAATTGCGGATATGAGTTAGTAAAGTCATTCCTTTACCTGAGTCTTTAGGTTCGGGACCCTTGCGACCAGAGATTGTATAAGGTTGAATACAGAGGACCCTCGGACTAACGATATCAATCGGAGCTTCAATCTCTTGTTTAACTCCATCAGCCGACTTTTGATTTACAGTTGTTTTAAATCCATATTCCTCAATCACATCTCCAAGATTATCAGCCATAAGTAATTCACGCTTCCCGGAAGGCACCCCTTCATACTCAAGAAGAGTATCGAATGGCAATTGTTTCAATCCATAATCAGAGGCGGTTCTTCTTTGAGAAGCAGAGTTAGCTACAGATTTAGTCACAAAGAAATCCCAAATAGAAGAAATCTCATCCGGAGTCCAATAGCTAGATTCATGCAGAGACATATGAAATGAAGATATACAGGCTTTGTCCATAACCAGCACCTACACCAAAGGGTTATGTTTGAAATCCCAAGAGGTTTCAAACGAATCCCAATCGGTTTTTGATAGTTCGCGGCACGAGTCGACCATGTCGTTGACCAACGGCTCCTGTTCCTCGTTCTGAATGATCGGGTAGGTTGCGATTTGGCCTACCTCGAAATTAAGCGTCGGCGAGAGCATGCTTGCGACACGCATGATCACGGAGCTGTTACAAGCTCCCTGGAGATACTTGAGTGACTCCTCGTCGCTAAAAACGCTCGTGCCCGCCACATCAAAGATATGCCCGGCAGGCTTAAAACGAAACGCAATGGACCCGCTTGAAATCTTCGACCAGGTAATCGATGGGCTAAAGAAGCAGTTTGTATTCTGTGGCCTGGAAAGCAATCTACCATTCTGGTCTTTGTAATTACGGATCTCCTGTCCGTCATTCTCCCAGTTAACAACTGAGCTATTATTTCCGTACCATTTGCGGAAATCGCCGCCCTTGTTGTAGGGGAACCACTTGCAAGCGCTTTCAATCGACTCTTGAATAGATCCACAGGAATAGACGCTCTTGCAATCATCGACTTCCCACCACTCGCGAACGAAACGAGCGTTCTCGCCAGTAGCAAGCCCTTGGCGCGGCTTGCCATACTCACTGAGCTGTTTTGCGTTTCCAAACGCATCCAGAAGAGCGTCACTGGCCCAGTAGGCTATGGGGGTGCCGGGGATTTGTTTGAAGGTGTCGGCGTCGCGGCGATAGAACCAGCCGCAGTCGGGGTTTCGGATCGCCTCGAGCAACTTGAGACGCTTCGCCTCGCTGCCGTTGATGTCGACGAGGCGAACATAGGCACCCTCGCATGCCGCGCGGCCGTTGTAGATGACGTCGGCAGTCACATTGACGACCTCACCACCGATGGCATCGAACGCACGAGGTCCCAGATGGGCCATGGAAACGATTGTCTTGTTGTCGATAACCTTGGCGCGCATCTTCTCAAAGCTGCCCAGGAACATCCAACTCTGCATGGTAACCATTGCGGCGTAGCCCTTATCCTCGACAAGGTTAAAACCGCGCTCGATAAAGCACGTGCAGAGGTCGCTCTTCACGTCGGGGTAGTTCTTCTTGATCCACTTGCTCATGAATGAATTAAAGCTGCTGCTGCCCATATACGGAGGATTCGCAACGGTGCAGATAAAACGATGGGACAGTTTCTCGCAAATGGCGACGGCGCTTTCGAGCTTAGTTTTGGCCGTAGCGGCAAAAAGGTCATCGGAACAACTCGCGGCGGCAGCCTTGAGCTCGTCAATCTCGTCCTCTGAGGGATTGAGCAGCGAACCGATCTCGCCCAAATGACTCAACTCCTCGGCGAGCTTCTTGTTACCCGGCAGCTCGTCCTCCCCTAGCGGAATGCTCGAGAGCACGGTAACGTCGGCGCGAACGCCACGCCTAAAGAAGCGACGGTCGTGCTCGCGGGCGCACATGGCAAGCGCCAGCTCCGCGATCTGTGCCGCGCGGGAATCGATTTCCATACCTGCAAGGTTTTTAGTAAGAATGAGCTCGGGAATCTCGCGCTCACGATAGCCGCGCTCCTCGTACATATGGAAGAGCAGCTCAAACGCATAGACCAAGATATGGCCCGAGCCGCATGCGGGGTCGCAGAGGGTTATCTCCTCGGGACTCGAAATGCGAATGAAGTCCTCGTGCTCAGCATCGGGCTCGATGTAATACTCCATGCGCTCGCGTAGCGAACTCCCCGGATTGTTGAGCATCCACAGACGGCCGAGTGAGTTCTCGACCATATAGCGCACAATCCACTCGGGGGTGAAGAGCTGCGTGGCGGGCGCGATGTCCGCCGCCGCTGCCTTGCGCTTGGACTTGAAGAACTCGTCTTTAACGTCAGCGTTGTAGTACTGATACATCCAACCCAGAACGGTCACGCCCTCGCGCCAGTCCTCGTCAGCGAGGACGGTATTGAGCTTGCCCACCACACTGTCAGCCATCATGAGGCCCTGGGGCAACAGCAGCTCCATGGCTCCGCCCACGCGTTCAAAGACGCCCGGCAGGCAATCGGCAAGCTCCTCGCACTGAGCAACAAACAGGTAGCGCCACAACGGTTCATCCAAGCCCGCCATCTTGAGCTCGGCTATGCGATCGGTATCGGCCGTCGTTATTTCCACGTCCAGTGCGTTCTCCACGGCCTCGCTGCCATGGCTGCCGTCCGCACGACTTAGCATGCGCATACGGCTGGGAAGCCATCCGCATGCATCCATGAAGCGAATGGCCACGATGCGGTTGAACCAGGTGTAGGCCGCACGGTCGCGCAGCGCCTCGTGACCCACCTCCGCCTGCATGCGCAGCAGTTCGTCGCGTTGCTCAATCTCAGCCGGACTTAGGGGCAGGCCGTTGACGGTCTCGGACCCAACGGGCGCGGGTGCAGGTTCGGTGATGCCGTATCGCACCATCTGCGCCTCCACGCCTTTGATGAGCTCCGTACGGGCCCAGGTGCAGAAGCTCTTAAGAGCAGAATCGTTCATGGTTGATGAGCCTTTCTAAACGCCATAAGCCACCGGTGCGCGCTTTGGCACCGGTGGCTCCGCGGGTTAGTTGATACGGATCTCGTCGTTTGCAGCGAGCGCCTGCATAAGGCGGGAGCGCAGGTCGTCCACGTAGCGCTCCACGTCCTCTGCGGACAAGAGACGACTCGGCTTGGCCAGATCGGCGCGGCGCACAGTCTTGATCTTGCGCTGGGGCTTGGGCGCGGGCACGGGAGCAGACGATGCGGCGCCCTTGTTGGAGACCTTCTTGACCACCTCGCCCGTACTCATGACCTCGGTGGTGCGGCGCTCGTTGTCCATACGCACGCGGGCCTCATCCACAGCGTCGTACATCTCGTTGGCCGCCGCACTGAGCCAGTCGCCCCAGTTAGTTGCAACAACGCTCAGTTCGTTGAGACTTTGAGCGCTGTGGGCACGGTTTTTGAACGACTCGTATTTAGTGCCGGCGTCTGCTATGGCATCCTTGGCCTGATTGACAAAGCCCTTTTGACTCTCGGCCTGCGTCCGCAGGTCTTGCAGATCGCTCTCGATGCGACACAAAAACTCATTGCGGCGGATGCCCAACAGCTTTTTCATGTCATCCTCGACGGGATCCATAAGCGGCTGCAGGTCTTTAATACGGCCGTAGGGCTTGGGATCTTTGAGGATCTCACGAACCGTTGCCACGTTCTCCACCGCACCGGGAATGTCATCGGAGACATACTCGATACCCTCGGTGCGGTTCAAGAAATCCCTGGCGTGGTCAAACGCTGTTCGTTGATTGGACTCGAAGAACTCAACCACCTTGTCAAAGTCTTCCTTGGCATCGAGCAAACGCTCCTCATGCTTGGTGAACGTGGTCAAGAACGCCTCGGCCTCGTTCTGGTCCTTAAGGACGTCGGCCACCTCCGAGCGCATCTTCTCGCACTCGTCCTCACCGGGATACGGGTAGGCCGGCTTGATGCCCGTGTAGTAGTCGCGTGCCATGGCGAGGCACGCCTCGCGCAAGCCCTCAAGGCGCTCTTTGAGCTCGGCCACGAGCTTATCCTCGTTGGAGGGCACGGTCTTGAGATCAAACAGGTCACACATGAGTTCGCCCGTGGCACGTAGCAACCGGTCGCTCATGCGCATGCGCAAGCGCACCTGGGCCTTATCGGCATCCTTGCGCAGGAGCGCCACCATGCGGCTGTCGTTGGCTTGAACCGTCTGACCGCCAAACAGCACCTGCGCGCGCTGCTCCACCACAAGCTGCGCCACCACATTTGCGATGTCGACCTCGCGCCAGCCAAAGGGCCTTTGCTGGTACTGGCGCTGGATATCGCCCATAGCGGTATCCAGGTGGCGCTGGTGCTGCACTTTGAGGTAGTCCTCGACCTCTTTGAGCGCACGCGTGTTACCTGCATCCATGCCAGCGAGCCCCACTTGAACGTTGCCCACCAGAGTAGAGCGAATATCGGAATCGCTCGTGACCGGCGCGCCGATATAGTCGGCCTTTTCAAAGACCACATCGCACAGCTGCGCCAGCACCTGCTCAAAGACCTGAGCGGGTTTGGCAGCACGGATCTCAATCATGCGCCCGTTGACGGCGCATCGTGCATGGAGCACCGCCTCAGCCAAAAGGGCGTCAGCCTCTTTCTCGTTAAAGTCCTTCTCGCGCATTTTGGCCTCGACAATCTGGCGGGTACTCGGCGGTAGCTCCTGCAGATTGCGCGTCTGGGCGTACATGCGAATCTTAGCGGCGTTGACGAGTGGGGCCCAATAATCCACCTCGTCGCTCAAGGCCACGATGGCCTTATCCACGGATTTCAATGCCAGCTCGGCATCGTCCGAACGACCCAGATCGCTGGCCATGGTCACCACGGAAAGTTCCATGCCGCCCATGCTGGTACCGTGGATTGAGCCGTCCACATAGCGGTCAAACGGAAAGTCGTTGGCCCCGCGGTTGAGTTTGCGCGCAGTGTAGATGCTTTCGAACAGGCGCTTCTTGATGTACTCAATCACCTTCGCGTTGTCGATCGGGGTGCGTGCGATCTCCTGCGCTATCTCCTGCTCCTCGTCGGTGAGGAAGCTATAGGTATCGCCCTGACGTGCCACGTAGCTCTCGCGCTCCAAGCGGGCGAGAGATTCCTTGACGCGGTCCTTAAGGGCGCGCTTGTCCACGTCCAGGCTATCGATCATAAGGATGGAGATGTTCTCGACCGTGGCCTTGACGTAGCCGATGTAGCGGATCAAGTACAGGAGCTTAAGCACCCGGACATCGTAGCTCTCAAGACCCTCTGCGTTTTCAGCCGCGCGCTCCGCACAGACGACGACCTGAATGATGCCGTGCTCCAAATCCTTGGAGATTGTGTCGAAGAAGCGCCAGAACGGCACGAGTGCACCAGTCTGGTCATGCTGGATGGCCTGAGCGCTCTCCTGAAACGCGCTCAGCATGGAGCGCTCGCCCGTGGACATGTGCTTGGCCTTAACACCGTGCTTGCGTACCTCGGTCATCACGTCGGGCAGAAGCTTAAACTGGTAGCCCACAAACGGGTAGCTGGCCACAAAATCCTTGGAGTTGGCGAAGCCGGCAAGG